>CALBSU010000489.1 GCA_937967285.1 uncultured Acidobacteriota bacterium | reverse complement strand
TTCTACTTTCTACTTTCTACTTTCTACTTTCTACTTTCTACTTTCTACTTTCTAGTTAGAAGTTGAATCTGAGGTTCAGATCGAGCTGCCGCGGGGGGCCGGCATTGCTGGAAAGGCCGAACGAGGCCGAACCGAGCGTACCGCTGAACTGCCCGTAGTTGACTCGATTGAAGACGTTGGAGACGCCGAGCTGGATGGTCAGATTGAATCTGGCGCTCTCGTCGCCGCCGCCGAAGCCGCCCATCGGGCCGCCAAAGCCGCCGCGTCCGCCTCCGCGACCGCCTCTTCCACCCATACCGCCGCCGGGACCTCCCTGTCCTCCGCCGGCCTGGGCGTTCGGGTTATCGCGTTTGCCGAAACCGAAGGTCTTGCTCAGGTTCATGTTGACCGAGAAGGCGCCGGGGCCCTCCGCGATCACGCCGTTCGGATAGTTGGTCTCGAGAAACGACCGCAGCGTGACGAGGCCGACTCCATTCGTGCAGCGCTGACCTGCGGGGCAGATCAGGCGATCGAACTGCGAGGTCGCGTAGAGGCTCGGCGACAGATTCGAGTTGCGCTGAATCGGTCGACCGTTGAGATCGAGCGGCCGATCGTTGACCGTGCCGTCGCGGTTGTCGTCCCGTCCGGTCGTGATATTGAACGGCGAGCCGGATGAGGCGTTGATCAGCGTGTTGAGCCGCAGACCCCAGGGCAGCGTAACGAACGTGCCGGTGAAGAAGTTGTGCCTGCGGTCGGCCGACGAGCGGCCCCACTCGGAGGCCAGGTCGTAGTTGTCCGCCGGCGTGCCCTCACCATTCGACCTGATCCACGAGAGCGAGTAGTTTCCGAAAGCCACGACCTTGCCCATCCGCCGGTTGAAGCCGAAGGTCAGCCTGTTCGATTCCGAAATCGCCGAGGCCTCGGTCAGGAAGATGAAGCCGGCATTCGGATCAGGGTAGATCAGTCCGCCCGGATTGTTCGGATCCGGCAGCGGCGCGTTGATGTTCCGAGTCCGGAACTGATTGAGGCCTCTGGAATAGAGATAGGTGACCGTTCCGACGATGTTGAACGGCAGCTGCTGCTCGATGATCAGGCTCGCATTGATGTCGTAAGGCATCTTGAGGTTACGATCGAGCGGGCGCAGCGTGGTGTTGGTCGTCTGCTCGAGCGCGTCCTTGTTGAGCAGGAGCGCTTCAGCCGTGATCGGGCTGAAGATCGCGTTGCGAACGAGGAAGCTCAACTGACGCTGTCCGTCGAAACGGATCGACTGCTCGTACTGGGTATTTCTGAGCCGGTCGAAGAAGATGCCGGCGCCGCCCCTGATCGTCGTCTTGCGGCTCTTGAACGGAGACCACGCGATGCCGATACGCGGGGCGAAGTTGGCCTTGTCCGGCACATAGGACTGGAACTCGTGCCTCAGACCATATGAGAAGGTGAAGGCCGGACCGACTCGCCAGTCATCGCCGACGAACCACGATCCGCGGAAGAACCCGTAATCGATGTTCGGGTCGCCGCCGTTGATCGTGAACTGAGTGGCCCGCGCATTGAGGGCCGTCGGATCGGCGACCGCCCGTCCGTACTGCTCGAGCGTCGAAAAGAGGAAGGTTCCGTTGAAATTGCTTCCGCTGATGTCGTCGATCCGGTCATAGGTCAGCTGGATACCGCCCTTGATCGTGTGCTTCGAGCCGCGCGAAGTGTAGGTCAGATAGTCCTGATACTCGTAGGTGCTGGTCGTCGTCGTGTTCGGACAGCAGGTCGAGCCGCCGCCGTTGAACGCATCGAGGACGTTGACAGCGGCGCCGTCGAACCGGGCGACCTGATCGCTGAATTCGCGCTCGTACTGGAACCGCGCCTCGTGAAGCAGCTTCGAGTTGATGATCCAGACCTCCGAGAGGCGCAGGTTGTGATTCGAATTGTTGCGGTCCGAACCGCGCTCGGGAAGCTGAATGCTGGTTCCGCCGCCACCGCCGCCGCCGCCGAAGCCGCCGCCGCCGAACCCGCGGCCGCCGCCGAAGCCGCCGAAACCGCCGCCGAAGCGGACCGCGAACTCGGTATTCAGAGCATCGGACCAGCGATAGTTGTATGAAATGTTGAGCGTGTTCTTGTCGTTGAGCAGGTAATCAGCCCGCGCGCCGACGAAATTGCTGATCGTCTTGCTGGGGATATTCTGGACGAAATCGCCCTGCAGGGTTCGAGCGAAGGTCGTTCCCTCGCCGTCGACATCCGTCCGGTCGGCGAAGATGTTGATCGACATCTTCTTTTTGATGACCGGACCGCCGAAGTTGAAGTTGAACCTGTTCTGATACGCATCCGGCTGCACCAGGGCGAAAGCGTTGCGCGCGTCGAGCGCAGTATTCCTGTAGCCCCATCCGCCGGATCCGCGCCAGTTGTCGTTGCCGGGACGGGTGACGATCTCGACGCGACCGAAACCGGGATTCGAGTATTCGGCTGAAAACGGATTCTGATTGATGCGGATCTGCATGATCGCCTCGCGGGGAGGCAGGCGGCCGCCGGTGAATCCGTCGACCAGGATCGAAGCTCCGTCACCGGTCGCCGTAGGGCCGGCCAGAGCATTCAGGAAATCCCTCAGATCGTCCTCGTTATCGGGAAGATTCTTGATGAACTCCTCCGTCAGGACGATCGCACTCATGTTCTGGTCCGGTTCCGTCGAAACCGTCTGCACGTTGGCCGAAACGTCCTCGACCACGGTTACCGCCGCGACCTTCATCATTACCGTCACCTTCTCGGACGGTATATTCAGCGCAGTCAGTTCAAATGGATCGAAGCCGACGTAGGCGCTGGTCAGCCGGTATTTGCCGGGCTTGACGTTGGGAATCGAAAACTCGCCGTCGAATCCACTCTTGGCCGTGCGGATGTTGCCTTCACTGTCGATCAGATTGATCTCTGCGTTAGGTATGACTGCGCCGAACTCATCTACCACACTGCCCCTCAGCGTGGAGGTCTGCGCCAGACCCGGCACGGCGATCAGCAGCGCCAGCGCCAGGCCGAATATGTGGGCGGTAATCTTTTTCATAGTCTGTTCTCTTTTTCTCCGTCTCACAACCTTCTCCAGTCAGTAACAGGTTCCTTCTCCGGATCGTCTCCGGACATAACAGGACCGATGCATCTGAACACTTCGACGATGGTTTTCTTTGTCGAATTTATGTCTTAAATATTTTTTATTTTCGGAAACAAGGCTACTGGAGCCATATTTCCCGTTCCGAGTTGAAAGACGCCCGCAGCGAAAACGCAGTTTCACAAAATCTGAAGTAATAATGGGGTGGAAAGCGAAGTCCCGGAGCAGGTTGGGAGGGGGCATCATCACGCGGGTTGTAATTGAAACATGATCGGATTGACACTCCCACGTGGATTACCTTAGCTTATTCGAGCGTGAAATTCCGAAAATCGACTTCCGTTACCGACGCCTGAGAGCCGATAAGCTGTCAGAGGCGTCTAAACCTGAAAAACCGGAGAAATCATATGAAGTTGGGCCTGTTTCTATCCGCTCTGGCGCTGGTATTCGTTTCGATCAGCATCGTAAAAGGTGGAGCCGATGACATCGAATCGAAAGTCGAGCATGGGTATGCCGACAGCAACGGAGTTAAGATTCACTATGCGGCTCTGGGATCGAAATCCGCGCCGCTGATTGTAATGATCCATGGATTTCCCGATTTCTGGTATTCGTGGCGCGATCAGATGGCCGGACTGGCAAATGACTACTACGTCGTGGCGATCGACCAGCGGGGCTACAATTTGAGCGACAAGCCGAAGGGTGTCGAGAACTACGACATGCGCCTTTTGGTCGGTGACGTGGCGGCGGTGATTCGTCATCTGGGGCGGGACAAGGCGATCGTCGTGGGGCATGACTGGGGCGGAGCGGTAGCCTGGTCGACTGCGATGATGATGCCGCAGATGGTCGAGAAGCTGATCATCCTCAATCTGCCGCACCCGCGCGGTCTCTCACGGGAGCTGGCGAACAATCCCGAGCAGCAGAAGAACAGTCAGTATGCGAGGAACTTCCAGCAGCCCGAAGCGCACAAGATGATGAAGGCCGAGCAGCTCGTCTTCTGGGTCAAGGATCCTGAGGCGAAGAAGAAATATCTCGAGGCCTTTCAGCGATCGGACATGGAGGCGATGCTCAATTATTACAAGCGCAACTATCCGCGCGAGCCGTATCAGGAGGACAAATCGCCGGTCGTCAAGGTCAGGATGCCTGTGCTGATGATTCACGGCCTGAACGACACTGCGCTGCTGCCGGGGGCGCTCAACAACACCTGGGACTGGCTCGAACAGGATTTGACCCTGGTGACGATCCCCGGAGCCGGTCATTTCGTGCAGCAGGACGCTTCGGATCTGGTCACGCGGTCGATCAGGATGTGGCTCAAAAGATAGCCAACGGCGGGGAAATGCCTGCACGGATTTCCCCGCCATCACCATAAAACACTCACCACGAATTTCATCATGAGCAATCAACTGGCGCTGACCGGCGGGACACCGGTCCGTAATCGCAAGTTCACCAAATGGCCGATATACGACGAGAGGGAGGCGGTCGCGCTGAACTCCGTGCTGGAGAGCAGGAACTGGGGCGGGTATCCCTGCCCCAACGACCGGGCCCGCGAGTTCGGGAGCAGGTTCGCGAGCGAGCATGATGCGCGATACGGCGTCGCGGTATCGAACGGCACGGTTTCGCTCGAACTGGCGCTGAAAGCCGCCGGGATCGGATTCGGCGATGAAGTGATCGTCCCGGCATACACGTGGGAGGGGACGGCCGCGGCGGTACTCTTCTGCGGGGCGGTGCCGGTCTTCGTTGACGTCGATCCGGACAGCTACTGTCTCGACGCGGGTCTGGTCGAGGCAGCCATCACGCCGCGCACGAAGGCCATCATCCCCGTTCATCTTGGATTCAGATTCGCCGATATGGACAGGCTGATGGAGACGGCCGGTAAACACGGACTGTTCGTGCTCGAAGACTGCGCGCATGCGCACGGCGGGAAGTGGAAAGGCAGAGGCGCCGGTTCGATCGGACACGCCGGCAGTTTTTCATTCCAGACCAGCAAGCTGATGACCGCCGGCGAGGGCGGCATCGTCATCACCAGCGACATCGACCTCGCCGACCAGGTGATCCGCCTCGCCAACTGCGGCCGCCCTGCCCGTCGCGAAAGCCTGAACCGTCCGGCGCTCGGCCACAACTATCGAATGACCGAATTTCAGGCCGCGATCCTTCTCGCTCAGCTCGAAAGACTCGAGGAACAGACGCTGCGGCGCGAACGGAACTCGCGCGCGCTCGAAGAGGCGATCGCCGGCATAGAAGGCATCTCGCTCCTTCCGCGGGATGAGAGGATCACTCGCCAGGCCAGCTACCATTACGTCTTCAGGTTTCATCCGGATCGGTTCGAGGGGATTCATCGAAACGCGTTCGTGGCCGCGCTCAAGGCGGAGGGCATTCCATGCGACGGTCGATTTTACGAGGCCGTCTATCTTTCATCCCTCTTTCAGTTCGCCGCGGAAAAATATCCCGCCTGGCGCGATCATTCAAGAAAGTTCGACTGCCCCGTTGCTGTCCGTGCTGGATACGAGGAATCGGTCTGGCTTCCGCACGAGATCTTCCTCGGCGACGAGCAGGACGCGCTCGATGTCGCCGCGGCGATCGAGAAGATCAGAAAGAATGCCGCCGAACTGAAGGGTTATGAAGACGAGAGAATACGGATTCAGGGCATGTCGCGCGCTGAAAGGGCGCT
>CALBSU010000488.1 GCA_937967285.1 uncultured Acidobacteriota bacterium | reverse complement strand
CCGCTGGGCAAGAACCTGATCGGAGCATTTCATCAGCCGCGCCGCGTGATCATCGATCCGGCAGTGCTGCGGACACTGCCGGCGAGGGAGTTGCGAGCCGGACTCTACGAAGCGATCAAGTACGGCATCATCCGCGACGCGCGGCTGGCCCGCGACATCGAGGCGCGGCTTCCGGCGATCCTCGATCTGGATCTCGATCGACTGGCGGATCTGATTCGCCGCTGCTGTCGAATCAAGGCCGATGTCGTGGCGGCCGACGAACGGGAATCGGGCCTCAGGCGAATCCTCAATTTCGGCCACACGGTCGGACACGCGCTCGAATCGGTAACTTCATACCGGCGGCTGAAACACGGCGAGGCCGTCGGCTACGGGATGAAGTGCGCTTCTGCGATTGCGGAAAATGCTGGTATAATCCCGCCTGATGCCGCGCGAGCCATCAGAGGAAGCATTGATGCGCTCGGCCGGTTGCCCCGCATCAGCGATCTGCAGGCCAGCCAGATCATCACTGCCATGGCGCGCGACAAGAAGGTGGCTCATGGCAAACTCCCCCTGATACTGCCGACCGGAATCGGAGAAGTCGTGGTGCGCGACGATATCCCGGCCCCGCTGGTGCGCGCAGCGATCGTTGACCTGCTCAATTCGAGGATCTGACCGGCCCTGCCGCGTCGATCCGTAAATCAAATGGGAGTGTCTTTATGTCTCTTCGCGTCGACCGAACCGCCCAGAGAGGCGCGAGCCGGTTTCCGTTTCTCGTCCTGCTGGCTCTGACCGTCGCCATCGTCTACCTGATGATCGTCTTCATCCCGATCTATATCGGCACCCGGCAGATGCAGGAGGTGACGACCGAGATCGTCCGGCGAGGCGCGCTCCAGAACCTCTCCGACAACGACGTCCGCGCCCAGTTGCTCGAAAAATCACGTGAGTTTGGCCTGCCGGACAATCGGCAGATCCAGCTCAACCGCGACGGCCGCAAGCTGACGGCGAAAATCACCTACGTCCATTCCGTCAGATTCCCGTTCTTTACCTACGACTGGCCGGTCGAAATCCGCGCCCAGGACCTCGGGTTCTGATCGGCACGATCCGACTATTTCAGCGGGGATCATGCGGTTATTCCTTGCTTTCGCCGCGTCAGGTTGTATAGACTCGATCAGTAAATCTTCTACCGGAAGTTTTACGATTCTTATAATTCGAGAACATCGACAATGGCAGGGAATCAGGGAAAGTTTCGTCTGTCTATTGCTGAAAGACAATCAAGGAGGATATCGATATGGCAACTCTCGATCAACTCAAGTCCAAATACAACGCTGTGCTTGAGAAGGGGCATGAGGTCGGAATGACCGTCCAGAACATCAACATGGAAGGGGACAAGCTCCTCATTCGTGGCGTCGTCCCGTCGGATTACGCGAAGAACGAGCTGTGGGATGCGGTCAAGAAGATCGACGCCGGCGTTTCGGATGCGATCATCGACATCAACGTCCAGTCCGGACTGACCTACAAGGTCGTCAGCGGCGACTCACTCTCGAAGATCGCCAAGCGCTTCTATGGAGACGCCAACGCGTATCACAAGATCTTTGACGCGAACCGCGACAAGCTCAATGATCCCGACATGATCAAGGTCGGACAGGAACTGAAGCTGCCGTAGTTCCATCTCGGCAGGACAAAAAAGGAAAGGGGATCGGTTTTGGCCGATCCCCTTTCCTTTTTGTAACTGCTCAGCCCGGGTTAAAGTTTCCAGTGTCCAGTTGCCAGTGCTTACCGCGAAATCTCTTTCAATTTTAAGCAAAGACTGGTGGAACCGCATTCTTTGCAAATTAAGACTGGAAACTGGAAACCGGAAACTGGAAACTCTTTATCACGGCATCGAGATAGTCAGGTCCTTGCCGAAGGCGAACTGGACGCGGTTGCGGCTCCGCATGGCCTTTGAGGCGGT
>CALBSU010000487.1 GCA_937967285.1 uncultured Acidobacteriota bacterium | reverse complement strand
CGCACTCTGCGGGCGAACGGCGCAGGCGACCGCTCTCGCCGATCGGCTCTCACACAACCAGCCCAAAGACACGATCATCAATGCCGTCTGGCTGCCGATGATCCGCGCCGCGCTGGAAATTCAGGCCGGCGGCGCTGAGCGCTCCGCCATGGCGGTCGAGATGCTCCAGTCCGCGCGTGGCCTTGAGGCCGCAGCCTTCTTCCGGCCGCAATGGATCCGTGCCCAGGCCCTGCTCCAGTCCGGAAAGCCCGACCTCGCCGCCGCCGAGTTCCAGTCCATCATCGACCATCGCGGCCAGGATTCGCTTTCGCCCCTCTGGCCCCTGGCCCATCTAGGCCTGGCGAGATCGCGCGCTCTCCAGGGAGATGCCGCCTCCGCCCGCCGCGCCTATCTGACCTTCCTCGATCTCTGGAAGGACGCCGATCCCGGGCTCCCGATCCTGATCGATGCCAGAAGGGAATTGTCGAAATTGAAATTAGGATAGATCGCAGAGGCGCAGAGGGTGCAGAGATGGATCTTATGGATAATCAAATCCGAAATAACGCCTAATGAGCATATCACGAACATTTCCAGACGCAAAGAATCTCTGCCCCTCTCTGCATCTCTGCGTTTTATCCCCTCTGTATTCTTATTTTACAGATCTTCCGCCCCGTCCAGCCACCTCAGCACCCGGCGGCTGAACTCCGAGTCGCGATTGGCCATCGCCAGATCGAAAAGACGGTCCCTCTGCGCCTGAGTGATCCGCGGAACCGATTTCAGGTCGGGACCGGCGTGAAATGTGCCGTCCAGCAGCAGCCTCACCCAGTGCTTCTCTTCGAAGATGTGCGTTCCCGTCTTGCGGCGAGCCTCATGAGGATAATATTTTACCGCCAGCTCCTCCGCCACCGTGTCATGCTCGTAAGCCGCACAGGGGAAGAATCTGCCGTTCGGTGCAACCCATCCAGGGGATTGGGCATTCCTCTCGCCCGGGAATGCCGATGTGGTTCGCGCCATATCGTTTCCTTCAAAGGCTGAAGTTCTGAAGTATCAACAAATTGGTTTTCCGAACTGAGAATTCAGAGTCAGATTGATGCCGACCAGACAACATAGGTTGCCATAAGTTTAAATTTCATGGAAGTATTTTGATTATCCCGGTCACTTGCGCCATTCGACAGGGAAGAGGCTGCCGGCTTTTTGCGGATCGAGCCTGACTCCCGCCAATTCGGCCGCCCGCGCCAGAACCGGGTCGCGCCCCGCCGCCATATCCGCCGCCGTCGGCAGCAGCAGTTCATCGGGCGTCACCCCTGTCTTCTCCAGACTTCGGCCGTCCTTCATGATCACATCCGCGTCCGTGATGCTGACTCCGTACGGGATGATCGTGTCGAAACCGATCTCATGCGAATACCTGCGCGATCGCATGACCGCCCCCGCCGAGCGGTCCCCGATGACGATACCGCGCTTCTCGAGCTGGATAGTCCGCGCGAAGATCTCGGAAGCCGACGCGGATCGACTGTCGATCAGGACGATCACTTTGCCGGTGTAGCGGTCGCCGGTGTTCCTGGATTTCATCGGCTTCATCTCTTTGCGCCCTTTATATTGAGCTATTTCAAACTCCTGCTCGAAGAATGCTCCGACCATCCGCGAGCAGATGTCCACCAGACCGCCGCCGTTTCCGCGCAGGTCGATGATCACATTCTTATGGTTCTTTATCTTCCCGATCGCCGATGACAGGTGCGACGTGTCGATCGAGAAGGTCGGCATCTTCCAGATGATCAGCTCCTCGCCGAACTCTGCCAGCCGCGACCGGTCCAGCCGATCATCGTCCTCCATCTCGCGGATGTAGTCGCCGTAATCCACCGAGCTGGTCAGGTCCATGATCTGTTTTCCCCGGCGGACATTCGCCATCAGATCGAGCTGCCTCCTCTTCCCGTCCGGGCTCTCCAGGATGACCCGCAGACCGGGTTGCGGCCTCAACGATCTGAACAGGTAGTTCAGTTTCCACAGAT
>CALBSU010000486.1 GCA_937967285.1 uncultured Acidobacteriota bacterium | reverse complement strand
GAGTACGGCGGCGACCTCGAACGCGGACTGGACGAGACGGTGCGGAGATGGGCGGGAACCGGTCGGCCGGCAACCTATCATTTTCTGGACATCAATCTCGAGGAGCGTGAGGATCTTGACCGGCACTGGCTGGAGAGGACGGGCGAGATGGCTCGCGAGATCGGCGCGAACTGGATGTGCGGCGACGCGGGTCGCTGGCATTTCGGATTGCGCGAGCGCGGCCACGGGATGCTCATGCCGCCGATCCTGTGCCGGGAATCGGCCGTCGAGACCGCCGAGAGCATCCGCCGGATCGAGGAGGAGACAGGCTTCTTCTGCCTCCCTGAAAACCCGCCCGCCGTGATCTACATCGGAGACATGCACATTCTGGATTACTTCGCCGAGGTGGCCGGGAGGGCCGACTGCGGGCTGCTTCTGGACTGCGCTCACCTGGCGATCTTTCAGCAGACTCGCGGGCACGAGCCTCTGACAGGGCTCGACGGCTTCCCACTCGACCGGATCGTCGAGATGCACGTCGCCGGCGGAGCTTACTCCTCTGTCGACGGTTATGAGTACATCGACGACACTCATTCGCCCGAGCCGCTGCCGGCGACCTGGGAGATACTGGAATACATCCTGCCGCGGGCGACCAATCTGAAAGCTATCGTCTTCGAATGCGAGCACAACTCGCCCGAAGAGGTGATCGACAACTTCGAACGGCTCAACGCGCTCTTCCCGGCGCACGAAGGAGCGCAATGAGCCACCACGCGCTGCAACAGCTGGTGGTGCGGATGCTCTTCGATCCGGAGTTCGCCTCGGCGGTCTATGCCGATCAGTCGAAGACGCTGGCAAACGAGGATCTGACCGAGGCTGAAAAATCGCAGTTGCTGTCGGTCGACAGGCGGGCGTGGGGATACGACGGCCTGCGACGCAGGCGGACGCTGCGCACTCTGGCTGAAGAGTACCGGATTTCGACCACGATCATTCTCTCGGAGACCCGGCGGCTGGCAGCGCTCGATGATTTCTTTTCGAGCGCGCAGTTTCACGATGCCGTCCGCGGGCGCGGGTCGCTGGGGATGGGGTTCGCGGACTTCCTGCAGGCCGGGTTGAGTGAGGGAAAGTGGACGGCGTCGCAGATCCCGGACGTTGTCAGGCTCGAATCGGCGCTGGCAGGATGCCGGCGAAGTCTTGCGCGCGACGGGGCGGCCGGAGCCGCGGATCTGCCGTCGACGATCAGCGACCGGGCGGTCGTCGCTTTCTCGCCCGGCTGCGACATCGGCAGTTTTCAGGGCAATATCATCGAGACCGTCCAGAAGGTCGAGCAGTACCTGTTCGAGTTGAATCTCATGCCGGCGATGGCGCTCTGCGACGATGCGCCGAGACTGACCGGACTGCCGGAGGTCGAGCCGCGCCGGAAGGTCTGGCTGATGTTCGCTCCCGGAGCGACAGGGATTACGCTCTCGCACATCGACAAATCGACCTATCTGGTGTTGTATGAAGTCAGGCGGCCGTCAGAGATCAGGAGCGTCATCAGGCGGGCCGTCTCCGCCGGCATCAGGGAAACACAGGCGCAGGAGATACTGGCCTCCGCGCTTGAAACCGGAACAATCAGGATAATGGAGAGCGAAGGTGTCTGATCGCGCTCCGGAAAAGAGGAACTGAAATAAGATGGATCTGACTGCTAAATTCGTGCTTGCGATCATTCTGGCGGCTTCGATTTTGACCGGCTCAGCTCAGAGTCCCGCGCCGGGGCTGCTCAGGAGCGAGTATATCTACGAGACGGCGCCGTTCCCGGAGTGTCACGCCTCGACGCTGGCCGAGACGCGCGGCGGACTGGTGGCCGCGTGGTTCGGCGGAACGAAGGAGAAGCATCCGGATGTCGGGATCTGGGTCTCGCGGTACGAAAACAGCCGCTGGACGACGCCGGTCGAGGTCGCAAACGGCGTCGAGTCTCCGTCAAAACGCTATCCGACCTGGAACCCGGTGCTTCATCAGCCGAAGAACGGTCCGCTGCTGCTCTTCTACAAGGTCGGGCCGAGCCCGTCGACATGGTGGGGGATGCTGACGACCTCGACCGACGGCGGCAGGTCATGGAGCAAGCCCGTCAGACTGCCGGACGGCATCGCCGGCCCGATCAAGAACAAAGCGGTCGAGCTGTCGAACGGCGATCTGCTCTGCCCGTCGAGCACCGAGGACAAAGGCTGGCGCGTCCACTTCGAGCGGACGCCGGACCTCGGCAAAACCTGGTCGCGGACCGAGCCGATCAATGACGGGAAGGAATTCGGCGTCATCCAGCCGACCGTCTTCTTTCACAAAGACGGCAGACTGCAGGCGCTGTTTCGCAGTCGCCAGGGAGTCGTCGTCGAATCATGGTCCTCCGATCAGGGAAAGAGCTGGGGAAAACTGACGGCCACCTCACTGCCCAACCCGAACTCGGGCATCGACGGGGTGACGCTCAAAGACGGCCGTCACCTGCTCGTCTACAATCACGTCGTCACACCGGCCGGCAAGTGGGGCGATCGCGCGCCCCTCAATGTCGCGGTCAGCGAAGACGGGAAGACCTGGAAGGCCGCGCTCGTCCTCGAACCCGGCCCGCCGGAAGCCGAATACTCCTATCCCGCAGTCATCCAGACCTCGGACGGACTGGTCCATATCACCTACACCTGGAACCGCAAGAAGGTCAAACACATCGTCGTCGATCCGCGCAAACTGGTACTGCGCGAGATCAGTAACGGAAAATGGCCCGAATAAGCACGAGAGGACAAGATGCTTGCACGAATTCTTCTTTCAGTTCTGATCGTCATGCCGCTCGTTACGTCGCCATCACCCGTCGAATCGCAGGGTTCGCGAAACGATGAGATCCGCGTCATGAGCTTCAACATCCGGTACGGCACGGCGAACGACGGCGAGAACCGCTGGGAGAACCGTAAGGACTTTCTGATCGAGACGATCAGGAAGTTCGATCCGGATCTGCTCGGGACTCAGGAGACGCTCGGTTTTCAGCGGGATTTCATCGCCGCGCAGCTCGACGGCTACGAGAAAATCGGAGTGGGTCGGGACGATGGCGGCGAGACCGGCGAGATGACGGCGCTCTTCTTCAGAAAGAGCCGGTTCGAGAAGCTGGACGGCGGCCACTTCTGGCTGAGCGAGAAGCCGGACGTGCCGGGCAGCAAGAGCTGGGACACATCGCTCACGCGTATGGCCTCGTGGGTCAGGCTGAAGGATAAACGGCGGCCGTCCGCCCGCCCCATTGTCTTCATCAACACCCACTTCGATCATCGCGGGGTCCAGGCGCGGCTGGAATCGGCGCGGCTGTTGCGCGTGCGGGCGGCTGAATGGTCCCGCGCAAACAGCGTCATTCTGACCGGCGACTTCAACGCCGGCGCCGACAGCCCGCCGTATCAGGCGCTCTTCGATCCGGCTTCCCCGCTGATCGATACCTGGCGCGCGCTCAATCCGACTGCCGGATCGAACGAAGGCACGTTCAGCGGTTTCAAGCCTGAGTCAACTACCGGGCCGAGGATCGACTGGATAGCCGTCTCGCGGGACTGGAAGATCGCTTCGGCAACCATCGACCGGACGGTCCGCGACGGCCGCACTCCGTCGGACCACTTTCCCGTGACTGCCGTGCTGAGTAGATGAAGCATGGAGTACCGCCTTCAGGCGGGTTCTGCTGTGATTAACCGGAAATTCGATTAATTCCAGCAATACCCGCCTGAAGGCGGTACTCCATGCGTACTCCATGTATAGCGTTCCTTGACTGTGCCGGGCTC
>CALBSU010000485.1 GCA_937967285.1 uncultured Acidobacteriota bacterium | reverse complement strand
TAAACGACTGTCCCGGGGTTCCGCTCGGCCTGCGGCCTCGCTTCACCCCGGGCTACAATCTGTCACCCGCTCCGCGGGCTTGCTCTCCAATGGAGGCTGAGCAGTTACAAGTACAAAGTATGAAGCATAAAGTATAAAGGAATTACTTATAGTCATCATACTTTATACTTTGTACTTTTTACTGAATTAAGGAGAATCATGTCCCATCCCGCGCAAACCTATGCCACGCACGTCCGCTGGCATCCGATCTTTCACTTCGTATTATCGCCGATACTTTTTCTTCATCTGATCTACACCGTCTGGCGGCTGATTCAGGATCCGACCTTCGACCGCATCGAGCAGGTCATTCTGGCGATCGGGCTGATCATCCTGGGCGGGCTGGTTCGGATCAATCCGCTCAAGGCGCAGGACAGGCTCATCCTGCTGGAAGAGAAGCTCCGGTATCACAAGGTGCTCCCTGCCGATCTGGCTGCGAGGGCTGAATCACTGAAACCGCGATACATAATCGCGCTGAGATTCGCATCCGACGGCGAGCTCGATGGCCTGGTCAGGCAGGCACTCGACGGCAAATTCGACAAGCCCGTCGAGATCAAGAAAGCTATCCGCGAATGGCGCGGCGATTACTTCCGCGTCTGAAACCGGCAGCCAAAAAAATAGAGACAGCCGGATACCCTGTTGTATCCGGCTGTCTCTATTTTTTGGCTGCCGAACGTTCTTATTCGATGACGACGCGTCGCCGGGCGGCACGTTCGAAGCTCGACCTCACGCCGTCAGGCGCGGGCCCGCGCGGATCGGCGATCGAGCGCGATGGCCGCAGGTACCTGAGCAGCGGATTGGCCCCATCCGGAGCGAATCCGCCGATCTGGTTGAGCGTGATCGTGTAGGCTCCGGTGACTCCGGGCGCGAATGGCGTCGCAATGATCATATAGATTCCGCCGGTCGGAAGCTGGAATGTGATCAGCGAGTTGTTCCCGCCGCCGGAATTGTCGTCGCTGGCGATCGGCGGATCTCCGTCATTGCGCTGCAGGATGAGGAACGAATCGAAAGCCGACGAGTTCATTCCGATCTGGATATTGTTCGGTCCCGGCGCATTGAACCAGTAAAGATCCAGATACGTCCCTGCCGAAGTCTGCAGATCAGTGCCGGTGATCGCGGCATTCGAGATTGTCTGACCGTAGTTGAGCTGGAGCGCGACGTTGGCGGTAATCTTGATCGTGTAGTTGCCGACTCCGTTCGGTTCGAAGTCCGAAGACGATGCGAAGGCAACGTACTGCCCCGCCGTCTGCAGCACAGTCAAAAGCAGCGCATTGTTGTTTTCGACTGAGCCGTTGCCGTATCCGCCCGTTTGATCATCCGCCGCGATCAGAGTCAGCGAATTATTTTCAACCTTGTAGAGCAGTAATCCCGCATCGAACTGTGAGGATCGCATGTCGATTGCAATCGGCGTGTTATTGGCGGCGACGTTGAAACTGTAGGCATCGAAGAAATATGTCGA
>CALBSU010000484.1 GCA_937967285.1 uncultured Acidobacteriota bacterium | reverse complement strand
TCGAGATAAAGCAAAGCGCCCCTGTCCTATGACGGCCAGGAGCGCTCTCGCTGAAATGAATCGTCTGCGGAGCGGCGCGTTAGTAACGCGAGCGTCCGCCTCCGAAACTTCCGCGGTTCTCACGCGGCTTCGCTTCATTGACCGTCAGACTGCGGCCTTCGATTTCGGTGCCGTTGAATTTGTTGATCGCTGCCTCGCCTTCGGCTCTCGATCCCATTTCGACAAACCCGAACCCGCGCGAACGGCCCGTATCACGATCCGTCACCACCGAAGCTGATTCGACGGTGCCGACCTGTGAAAAAAGACCTGATAATTCATTGCTCGTGGTCTGGAACGCGAGATTGCCGACATAAAGTTTCATTGACATGGATTGTACCTTACCCCTCAAAAGGGATTTAAAGAAGCTTCGAATTAAAGTGGCTTCGGGGTACGGTAGCAACGAAGGCTTGAGTTCGGACGCTCAATAGAGCAGCTTCTGAATTGACATATTACCTGCACCGGACATTTATCTTGCGCTGCTGACATTCAAATCATAACGCGTCACCGTTGTGCGTGAACAGGTATAAACTGTCATGACTATGCACTATAAACCGTAAATGTGCAAGTGAGGCGGTTTCCACGGCATGCTCGCTGGCGGCGGCGATCATTGACTGGTGAGGGGCATGATTCAAAATTTCAAACAGACAACCTGGTGGTTCCAGGCGTTCATCTCGATCACGATACTCGGTTCGACCGGACTGGCGCAGGGCTCACGGATCGAATGGAAACCGGCGGCGGCTGGAGTATGGTCGGCGCGTGTCGGGACGCCTGAAGCAGTCGATCTGCTGAAAGCCGCGGGGGCTGCGCCTAAAACCGGAGCGCTCCGTAAACTTGGCGCGCCGGCCTTCCCCGCTCCTATGAGAAACAGTTCGATGCGGTTGAGCGACGGCCGGACATATCTGCGCTTCCCGTTGCAGGCGGGCGAACAGATCTTCGGGCTGGGGCTCAATTTCAAGCGCGTCCGGCAGCGGAATCGCGTCTTCAACCTTCACGTCGATCATTACGGCGGAAACGACAACGGGCGGACGCATGCTCCGGTGCCGTTCTATGTGTCGAGCGACGGGTACGGGATACTGATCAATTCGGCCCGCTACATCACCGTCTACGCCGGAACGGGGCTCCGCAAAGAGAGCGACCGGCCGCCGAAGATCAGGGACCGCAACACGGACCGTGAGTGGGCAGCCCAACCGGAATCGGATTCGGTCGAAGTGCTGGTTCCGGCAACCGGCGTCGAGATCTATCTTTTCGCCGGGAAGTCCACGATGGAGGTCGTGCAGCGTTACAACCTGTACAACGGCGGGGGCGTGCTGCCGCCGAAATGGGGGCTCGGTTTCACGCAGCGCGTGCCGACGCTATTTTCAGCCGATGACGTTCGCCGGGAGGTCGACGAATTCGACCGGCACGGATTCCCGCTCGATTTCATAGGGCTCGAGCCGGGCTGGCAGAGCAGATCCTATCCGTGCACATTCGACTGGGATAAGGGACGTTTTCCCGATCCGGCGGGCTTTGCCGGTGAGATGATGCGGCGCGGCGTGCGACTGAATCTGTGGCTCAATCCGTACATCTCTCCGGAATCGCCGATCTACGATGAGGTCAAACCATTTACCGGATCGCATACGGTCTGGAACGGACTGGTGCCCGACCTGACGCTCTCCAGTCCGCAAGCGATCTATAAGCGATTCTTCGTGAAAAGACATCTCGAGATCGGGGTTGCGGGATACAAGATCGACGAGGTCGATGGATACGATCAATGGCTGTGGCCCGACGTGGCCAGCTTTCCTTCGGGGCTGAGCGGCGAACAAATGCGGCAGATATACGGTTTGCTGATGCAGCGCCGGACGGCGGAATGGTTCCGCGAACGCAACCGGCGCACATATGGACTGGTCAGAGGATCGAATGCCGGCGCTTCGACTCTGCCCTACGTCATTTACAACGATTATTACGACCATCGAGATTTCATCACCGCGCTGATCAACAGCAGCTTCATCGGCGTGCTCTGGACTCCGGAGGTGCGGGCGTCGAAGACCGCCGAGGAATGGCTGCGCCGGATGCAATCGGTCTGTTTTTCCCCGATGGCCATGCTCAATGCCTGGGCCGACGGAACCAAGCCCTGGACATTCCCGGAAGTCGAACAGCAGGTGCGGGAGATCGCCTTGTTGCGGATGCGGCTGCTTCCGTACATCTACACCGCATTCGCGCAATATCGCTTCGAGGGCAAGCCGCCGGTCAGGGCGATGCACCTGGTCGAGGGCTTCGACAGCAAATCGAATGACGCGAAGGACCAGTTCATGCTCGGAGATTCCCTGCTCGTCGCCCCGATGTTCGCCGGGCAGACATCGCGAAAGGTGATCCTGCCGCGCGGACGATGGTACGACTTCTATTCGGGCGATTACGCGGGCGCTGACGAAACGATCGAAATCACACCGGGTCTGGACCGGATTCCCTTGTATGTCAGGGACGGCGGAATCATTCCGATGATCCCGGCCGCGCTGCGCGCTCCGCGCCCTGACCAGGTGCTGCCGCTCGAAATCCGGCACTACGGCGTCAGCGACGGGCGCTTCGATCTTTATGACGACGACGGAGTGAGCTTCGATTATGAACGGGGAGTCTCAAGCTGGACTTCGCTGACTGCGCGAAAGAGCGGTGCGGGAATGGTCGGCGATGCCGCCGGAACGGGATCTCATTACCGTGACTTCAAATGGTCCTTTATGACTGCCGGGAAGTAACCGGAGCTGTTCGATTGCCGGCGGGCATAAATTTTGGGAATCACCCGGAAATTGACTTAATGCTCTGTTAACAAATTATCTCAGGATTTTTTGACGCCAAGGCGCCAAGACAGCCAAGATGGATCTATTGATATAATTGCTCCAGTTTCCTCCGTAGCAACCTACCCGTGGTCTTCTGTTCTTGGCCATCTTGGCAGCTTGACGTCAAGATGTCTTGGCCTTCCTGGTTTCTTGGCGTCGAAAATCCTGAGAAACATAGTTAACGCTGTACTTAATCTCACCCGAATTCGGGTCCGAGGATGGCGAACTGGTTTTCCGGCAAGCCGGGAGAGGGATTGATTCCACGGTACATTCGTATGAAAGGGCGCTGCTCTCTGAAGCCGATTGATTCAAGCCAGCCTGACCATTGGTCGTCGTGGCGGGGGATATCGAGGATGATTTTTTTACCGGCCGCCCGGCTGATACAGATTGAGACCAGGCATTGAGCGGTCTCGCGGTCGCGGGCAACGACCGGGCCGATATGTGCGAAATTGAATCCATGCCGGCCCAAGGCATAGCCGGAGACCAAACCGTTCTGCTCGACAATCCAGGCATATTCAGGCGCGCCGGCGAGCATCCAGTCGAGAGTCCTGCGCCTGCACGCTCCGAACACCCGCCGATCGAACTCTGCAATCGACGGCAGATCGTACGGGGTCATCGGGCGTGCCGGATTGGCGGCGGATGAGGTATCCGGCCTCAGATCCGCTGCTTCCATTCTGCTCAACCGATATTCATCAATGAAGTCGAGTTTCCGATAGACGGCGTGACCTGCGGGCGTGGCATCCAGCCGGAT
>CALBSU010000483.1:10000-13515 GCA_937967285.1 uncultured Acidobacteriota bacterium | reverse complement strand
ATCAGTTACCGCCGATCCGCAGCAGGGCAGCTTCGAGATCGGCATCTTTCCCGGTCTTCGTCGTTTCTACTTTCACATCCGGATCGATGCCGAGGCCGTCGATCCGCTTCTTTCCGGCGGTCAGAATGTCCATGCGCGGCAGAGTCATCCGCCAGCCGGGAACGTCGTTTTTGACGACTCTGAACCATTCAACGAAGGTGAATGTGACCGAGGTCGTAACCGCGAGAGTTCCGCCGGTTCGGCGGCCGATCAGTTCCGCGACGCCCGCTTCCCGCATCGCTTCGGCGAAGATCTCGCAACTGCCGCCGCACAGTTCGTCGATCAGCACCAGATAACGGCCGGAGTACGGCCGTTTATACTTTCCTCCGGCCAGGTACATCCCCGCGCCCTTCATCTGGGCGACGGCGGCGGGATTGTCGATGAATGCGGCAGGAAGGCCTCCCGGATCGATCTCAGCGATGGAGCGGGCCGAATGAGCGGTCAGGCCCTGACGGGTCGCAAAATATGCGATGCTGCGGGCCGACGGAAGAAGGATGTTCAGAGCGGCAAGCGCGGCTTCCATGCTTTCGCCGCGATTTCCGCGCAGATCCAGGATGATGTTGCGTTTGCCGCCGAGCACGTCCATCGCGGCATCGAGGTCGGAATCGAATGTGTAGAGGTCGTCAGGCGAGAATGACCGGATTGCCAGATAGCCGGTCGCGGCCGAGAGTTCCCTGCCCTCGACGCGCGGAACCTTCAGTTTGTATGCCGGGGCGCCGGTCGAGAGATGGAAATCGGCGGCGGGATGACCGAGTTCTCCGAGCATCCGGCGGACCGAGACGGCCAGCTCTCCGTCGTCGCGGGCGGCTCTGATGATCGGCAGGTATTTGACCCGCACCGCCTCCCAGTCGATCCCCTTGATCGCCGGATCGAAATATTCCAGCCGAACCGCCTTCCATGCTCCCTCGAATATTTTCTGATAATCCCTGACCCTGACCTCCGGCCTGAAACCCTGTACGGGCGATGCGGTGACGGTTCCACTCTGGAGCGGACTCTCTATCCGGCCGATAAGCGTGTCGCCTTGCAAGGCAAGATCGATCTTCGTCTCTCCGCCGTCCAGCCGACCCGCGAGTTCGAACCGCCCGGCATCGTATACTCCGCGAAACAGACCGTCCCCCGCTCCGACCGGACCGAGCAGAACGAGGCGCGCGCTGCCTGTCTCTTCGACGTGCAGATCGATCGGATGGACGATCTTCCATTGAGCCGTTTCGATGGTCAGATTCCATCGCCCGCTCAGATGCCCTGCCGACTGCGCGTGTATTGTTGTGACTGTAAAGGCGAGGAGAATCGAATGGAATACCGCATGGAGTCCCGTCTTCAGACGGGTTCTTCCTGCCGCATGGAGTACCGCCTTCAGGCGGGTACTTCCTGATGGTCGGATATGACTGGCGAATGATAACTTCATCTGTCTCCGCCTCAAAAACCCGACTGAAGTCGGTACTCCATGCGGGAGGTCGATCAAGCGATGGCGATATCGAACTGTTCCTGATGAACGGTCGGATCGCTCTTGATGGTCACAACACCGCCGAGATGAGCTTCGATCTCGTTGAGAATGTCGCGCTCGGTGGTCCGGAGGGTTTTGGCGACCTCGGGATTGACCCGCAGGATGACCTCATTGTGACTGTCGATCTCCTTCGAGACGCGGCGCGACTCGGAGAGGATCTCGTAACAGATCGTCTGCGAGCTCTTGATCATCCCGCCGCCGCCGCAGTAGTGGCAGGGCGTGCAGAGAGTCCTTTCGAGGGACTGCTTGACACGCTTGCGGGTGATGGCGACCAGCCCGAAATCGTTGAACTGAAGAATCTTCGAAGGCGACTTGTCGCTCTTGAGTTCCTGCTCGAGGGCCTGCATGACCTTCTGCCGGTTCCGCCGCTCCTCCATGTCGATGAAGTCGAGGACGATGATTCCGCCCAGGTCGCGCAGCCTGATCTGACGCACGATCTCCTTGGCCGCTTCGAGGTTGGTCTTGACGATCGTGTCCTCGAGCCGGTTCGACTTGCCGACGAACTTGCCGGTGTTGACGTCGATCGCGACCAGCGCCTCTGTCTGGTTGATGACGATGTATCCGCCGGATTTGAGCCAGACGCGGGGCTTGACCGCTTTGTCGATCTCGGACTGTATGCCGTAGTGCTCGAGGATCGGCACTTCCTTGGTGTAGAGCTTGACGCGATTGACCAGCTTCGGCGCGAAACGATTGACGAAATCGACGATCCGTTCGTACTCGAATTCGTTGTCGACGCGGATGGCGGTGAAGTCCGATGAGAGCTGATCGCGCAGGATGCGCTGGATGAGGTCCAGATCGCGATGGACGATCGCCGGCGCCTTGGCGCGCTCCGATCGGCGCCTGATGTCCGTCCAGGTTCGGATCAGATACTGCATGTCCTCGCGCAGGTCCTCGGTCGGGCAGCCGTTGGCCGCCGTCCGGACGATGAATCCGCCGGAGATGCCGGCTTCGGCCCGGAGCTGGTGGAGCGTCTTTTTGAGCCGCAACCGCTCGTCGTCGGTGCCGATCTTGCGCGAAACGCCGATATGCTCGACGGTCGGCATATAGACGATGTAGCGGCCGGGGAGGGCGATGTGCGAAGTGATGCGCGCGCCCTTCTGCCCGATCGGTTCCTTGGCGATCTGGACGATGATCTCCTGACCTTCACGAAGAAGATCCGAAATGATCGGTCGCTGATACCGCTCGGGAGCCTTGACGGGCGCCGGAGCCGGGGCTTCGGATTCGGCAGCGGCCGACTCGCCGGCGGGTTTCTCCGCTTCGCCCTCGGCTGAACCGTTGGCCTGATCGGGCTTCTGGCGGAATCCGCGACGTCTGCCGCGCCCTCCGCGGCGTGTGGCGGCGAACTCACCGCGCTTGCCGCGCTGCCGGATCTCGGCGCTCGCGTCCTCGAGGTCGCCCTCGATCGGATCTGATTCATCAGACTCATCGAGGGAATCGAGCTGCAGCACCTCGACCTCTTCGGTCACTCCCTCCTCGACCTCATCGGCTTCGTCGGCTTCACTTGCGAGTACAGGGATCGCCATCTCGACCGTTTCGATCATCGACTCGGGATCGAGCTTCTCGGCCGAATCGTCGCTGATGCGTTCGAGTCCGTTGCCTTCCTCGATCATCCCGGCCAGCGATCCGACGGTCACCTCGGGAGTCGGTTCGACTTCGAGGACCGATTCATGGATCTCTTCATCCTGGATGCGCCCGCGAATCCGCTCCTGCAGAATCGCATCCTTGAGCATCTCGCCGTCCAGATCGATCGTCTCGTCGTCGGTGATCCGCTCGAGCGGCTCGTGATGAACGATGACGTGCGAATCGAAGAATCCGACCGGAACCCCTTCGGAAACTTCCTCGACAGCCTCTTCAGTCGTCGCTTCGGCCTCGACCGTCTCCTCGGCGGCCTCCTCCGAACGGCGACGGCGCGGACGACGACGGCGACCGCGTCCGCCGGTCTCTTCGGCCGGCGTCTCCTCTTCCTCCGCTA
>CALBSU010000483.1:0-5000 GCA_937967285.1 uncultured Acidobacteriota bacterium | reverse complement strand
CGCTCGTCGATCCCTTGTTGATGACTACCGTGCTGAAGAGCTCGTTGATGTCGCGCCCGACGACGCGGGCTTCCACCCCTTCGTACGAGTATGGCGCGACCCACTCGGACAGATCCCTGCTCTGTTTGAGCGCCTTGAGCTCCTCATTGAGGGTCAGTATCTCGACCCTGTTCTTATCGATCTGACTGACCAGCTCGGCATTCCTGACGCGGGCATCAACCAGCGAAAAATAGTGATTGAACCCGCCCTTGACCCAGTTGACCGCGCCGGTGAACAGCGACTGGCCCGGCGTTGTGATCGTGATGAAGATCTCCTGTATTGCCCAGAGGTCGGGCATGTTGGGAGCCCGATTGAAGGAGATGGCGATCAGGTGAGCGGCAATCAGTATACCCACCAGCCAGGTGGGATTCTTCTTCGCCTTGTCTTTCGCCTTGACAGAGATCCACATTCAGCTGATTACCCGGTCGGCCTGCCTCTTATGACGGCAACGTCGCGCCGTCCCAGCGGACGCGACGCAGCAGATCGAAGTCCGAAAGCATCGTCCCGGCGCCGAGCACCACCGATGAGAGCGGGTCCTCGGCCATCGAGACCGGCAACCCTGTTTCCTGCATCAGACGGGCATCGAGCTTCTTGAGCAGCGCGCCTCCTCCGGTCAGCACGATTCCGCGATCCACGATATCGGCCGAGAGCTCCGGCGGAGTCCGTTCGAGCGCGACGCGCACCGCGTTGACGATCGCCGCGACCGAATCGGCCAGCGCCTCGCGAATCTCCTCATCCGAAACCGAGATCGTCTTCGGTATTCCCTCGATCAGATTGCGCCCCTTGATCTCCATGCTCTTAGGCTCGTCGAGCGGCGCCGCCGATCCGATCTCCATCTTGATCTGCTCGGCCGTCCGCTCGCCGATCAACAGGTTGTATTTGCGTTTGCAGTACTGCGTGATCGACTCGTCCATTTCGTTTCCGGCCACGCGGACGCTCTTGGAATAGACGATGCCGGAGAGCGAGATGACCGCGATGTCGGTCGTTCCGCCGCCGATGTCGACGATCATGTTGCCGTGCGGCTCGGTGATCGGCAGCCCCGCGCCGATCGCCGCCGCCATCGCCTCCTCGACCAGATAGACCTCAGAAGCCTTGGCGCGATAGGCGCTGTCCTCGACCGCGCGACGCTCGACCTGCGTGATCTCCGACGGAATGCCGATGACGATTCGCGGACTCACCCACTGCTTGCCGTTGTGAGCCTGCTGGATGAAGTACTGGAGCATCTTCTCCGTCACCTCGAAGTCGGCGATCACGCCGTCCTTCATCGGCCGGATGGCGACGATGTTGCCAGGCGTCCGCCCGAGCATCTCCTTGGCCTTGTTGCCAACCGCCTCAACCTTGTGCGTCACCTTGTTGATCGCAACTATCGAAGGCTCGGAGACCACAATCCCCCGCCCGCGCGCAAAGACCAGCGTGTTCGCCGTCCCCAGGTCGATCGCCAGATCGCTCGAAAATAGACTGAAAATGGAACGTAAATTCATCGATTTTAAACTGCTGCCTTTCCAAGTCCGGAACTCACTCCGAACTCATTCTCCCACTCTCCTGTGCTCGTTGATATCAAAGGGTCATTTATACCAGATATATATAAGGATAAAAAGAGTGCATTATCATCCGGGGGCTGATTTTCATTTACAGCGGCAAGCATACCCTAAAAACTGTCTGAAATGAAGCAGGTTACGGCTATAACCGACCGGAATGCAGGTGGCTGGCCGGGATCGAGGGACTGAGGGAGTATGCCGCCGGAAGCGAGGCCTCCGGCGGCTTGTAGCGACGACATTAGCAGGGGCGATCGGAAGACGCCATGACGGCGATTCCCGCCCCTGTCCGATGACGAAAAATATCAGGAAATAGCGTTATTGGCGGAAGTCAGACGCAGATTGATCTTGCTGAAGATGCTGCTGATGCTCTGGCCCATCGCCGTCAGGACGAAAACCGCCGCTGCGCCGATCAGAACCAGCAGCAGCGAATATTCGACGATATCCTGCCCCTGTTCATCCTTGAGAAATGCTTTGATCATTGAAACCCTCCAAGAGTAATTCGCCGTCTAGGCTGGGATAATGTTTCAGGGCTGCAAGGCCCTGGCTTGATTCGTAATGATTCTGGCAGCTTGGACCGATCGAAGTTGCGCGGAGGCGGTCTTCGATTCGGGAGTTTGCTTCCGGCACCATTGGAACCAAACATTCTGGGGGACCGGCGAATCTACCTTTTCCACGACCGGGGCGTGACACGACCTACCCAATCCTGCGGGCTCCGGTTTTGATATCAGACATTGGAATCAGTAGAGTCTTTGACAGGACAAGGACTAGATTTGAGGGGTGGCCCTGTCAAGCGCGGAGCCTAGCACAATGTGTTAAATATAGGCAAGTATAAATTTTCGGCATCCAAACAACCCGTTTTTTACTTTTTAAATGTCCGGCACGACAGCAGGAAGCAGAGCAAGCACGTCCCGGTACGGCACAGGGAGCGATAGTGACCTGGTGAAGGCTGTCCGACGCAGAGTACCCGATCGCTACCGCTCCCTGTACCGTACCGGCGAGCTATTCAGATTTTGGCGGGCCAGACATATAGTGAGCTTCCATCATTTTCAAGTCATATTTGTCAGGTGAAATTCTGAGGGCGACTTTTTCAATTAACACTCTAAACTTCATCTTTAGCCAATCAGTTAATATTTCATACGATTTTCGATCACTATTCCCCGTTTTCTATTTATCAGTAAAGCGCCACTACATTAAAGTAAAAAAGGATTAACAATTTTAAGGTTGACAGCACAACAAATCCGTTGTACAAAAATCCTGCAGCCGCACAACAATTTCATTGTGCAATAGGTAGCAAAGGAGCCTGACCATGAAAAACATGACTGGAAGGCCGGTATTCAAGGACGACTTCTTCGACAGATCTAAGGACTTGGCAGAGATTTGGAGAAAGCTGGAAACAGAGAACCTGCTTCTTTTAGCACCGCGAAGGGTCGGCAAGACATCACTCATGTATCGACTGCTGAATGAGATCGATTCATATGAGGAGATCAGCGGAATGCTGATCAGCGTGCCTGATGTAAGCGATGAGAAAGATTTCATTGAGAGACTTTATCGCGGGTTACTGGAATCACCGAACGGGCAAACCAGGCTCAAAAGGCACTGGAATTCGTTTAAATCCAGCACTATCGGTCGATTATTCAAGAATATCGAGTCCATTGGAATAAAGGACGTTTTTGAGGTTGCATGGCGCGAAGCGCGGGAGAAGGACTGGGTTGATCTGGGCGGAGAATTTTTTGATTTGCTCAGACAGATGGATGGTCGCTGGGTGATTATGATCGACGAGCTGCCGGTTTTTGTCCTTAATCTGATTAAAAAGGATCCATCTGCTTCACGGGCAAAGACTTTTCTATACTGGTTGAGGGGCCTGCGTCAGATGCCTCCGCCGCATGGTGAAAAGCTCCGCTTTCTAATCGCGGGATCGATCGGACTCGACACGATTGCAAGCCGTTACAAGATGGGCGATTCGATCAACGACCTGACAGTTATGAGTCTGGGACCGTTTACTGTTCAAACGGCACATGATTTTCTTGAAACACTCGGCAGTGAGTATTCGATACCGCTCTCGCCGGAGGTCCGTGAAAGAATCATCGAAAAAGCAGAATGGCTGATTCCGTATCATCTACAGCTCTTCTTCAGCGGGATCCTTGAATTATGCAGTGACGAGCGAATCACACCGACAAGGGAAACGGTTGACCAGGCGTTTGAAACCCTGCTTTCGCGCGGCAAGGCTGCGTATTTCGATTACTGGAGCCAGCGGTTAACCGAGGAGCTCGGCTCGCCGCATGACGGATGGGCGCGCTCACTGCTCAACGCGATCTCAAAGGATGCGAATGGAGTCTCACGGCAAAATCTGCAATCTATCCTGTCGAAGCACATCTCCAATCCGGTCGAACGCGATGAAACGCTGAACTGGTTACTTGAGATTCTGATCGGAGACGGGTACCTGGTTGACGATGAATCCGATCGACTGGGATTCAGATCGAGCCTGCTTCGCGAATTCTGGTACCGGAGGTATGCGAAATGAACGGATCGGCTGCTGACACGATACCCGCCCTGGCCATATATAATCCCGCGCTTCTCAAAAAGGATGAGCTGATAGCACAGTTCATTGCCAGAAAACCGCTTCTCGATCGCCTGCTCGATGAGTTGAGGCGCAGCACCCAGGGAGGCCACCAGCATCAATTAATTGTGGGACCGCGTGGCAGTGGAAAGACCACATTGTTGCGCAGGCTGAGATTTGCCATCGAAGATGATCCTGAGCTGGCCCGACGATGGATTCCGCTTGTATTCCCTGAGGAACAATACAACGTCTCACGATTGTCCGATCTGTGGGTGAATTGCCTGGATGCAATGAGCGATATGCTTGAAAGACAGGGGCGTGATGAAGAAGCCGATAACCTGGATCAGAATATTGAAAAGCTACCATCTGGCGATGAACGAGTTCGGGCAGAGGCAGCACTCGATCTTCTTACCGGTCTGGCAAAGAAAGAGAGTCGGAGACTGGTGCTTCTGTTTGACAACTCCGACCTCATTTTCGATCGCCTGAAAGATGATCAGTGGTCGATCCGCGAAGTTCTCTCAGCCGACAACCACCTGCTTTTCATCGGAGCCACATCCGCGCCTATCGAATCAACGTATCTTCATGAAGGGGCTTTTTACGATTTCTTCAAGATCAATGATCTGCGCCCTCTGACCGAAACAGAGGCTCGAGATGTGATCATCAATCTCGCTCGACTCAGGCGGACTCCCCATGTGATCGATCTGGTAAACAATGATTTCGGCAGGTTGCGTTCGTTGCATATTCTGACCGGCGGAAACCTTCGCACAATCGTTGTCCTCTATCAGGTCCTCGCCCAGAGCAGCGATGACAATATTCAATCGGATCTCGAACAACTGCTCGATCAATATACCCCGTTTTACAAGCAT
>CALBSU010000482.1 GCA_937967285.1 uncultured Acidobacteriota bacterium | reverse complement strand
AGGCGACCGGAGTCCCGCGCAGAGCCTCGAGCGTCAGCGCGCCGATCACGTCCGAGGCGGCGACCAGCTTTTCGGCGGCATGGACCGCAAGCCCTCCGACGGCGGTCATGGCCTGCGTTCCGTTGAGCAGCGCCAGCCCCTCCTTCGCTTCGAGCATGAGCGGTTCGATCCCTGCCTCGATCATCGCCTCGCCGCCCGGCATTCGCCTGTCACGGAAGACGGCTTCGCCCTCGCCGATGGCGACCAGCGCCAGGTGCGCCAGCGGCGCCAGATCGCCTGACGCCCCGACAGACCCCTTCGACGGGATAACCGGATGGACGCCGTTGTTGAGCATCGCGATCAGGGTCTCGATCACGATCGGCCGGCAGCCCGAGAACCCCTTCGCCAGCACGTTCGCGCGGTGGAGCATCATCGCGCGGACGGCTCGTTCGGGCAGCGGATCTCCCACCCCGCAGGCGTGCGACCGCACCAGATTGACCTGCAGCGCGCGCAACTGATCGTCCGGTATCGTGACCTCAGATAGCGCCCCGAATCCGGTGTTGATTCCGTACACGACCTCTCCGCTGCGGACTATCTCCTCGACGAATTCTCGCGAGCTGACCACACGCTCCCGCGCCCCGTCCGCGAGCATGACCTGCTCGCCCAGACTGACCGCGACGGTCTTCGCCAGGCAGAGCGTCTCTCCATCGATCTGTTGCATTTCGGCCTCCGGATCAGGTTCCTTTTTGAATATTCATCATGCCACTATCAAATATTTTATTGAAGGTTTTCACGTTTCGGCCTGCGCCTGAAAGTTTTCAGTAGTAACTGCTCAGCTATTGAAAAAATTAGACGCCAAGGCGCCAAGAGGGCCAAGGTGGAATTAGGGGTGGGAAGGCTCGTGCACCCTCAATCTCGCCGCTTGAATATCGGTTAGAACCGAATCTTCATTGCCTGTTAAACCTTGGCCCTCTTGGCGCCTTGGCGTCTAATCTAATTTCCTCAAGGAATGAGCAATACCAATAAAACGCGGCCTTCAGAGATCTTTCCTCAGTCTTCGGTGGTATGCGATTTGCTTTGATATTCATCGGAAGCTGATTGAGCGGGTGGAATCCTCGGAAAATCGGATTTTTTCGCAGTGGGAGCGGGGAAAAACCTGATCGTCTGGCTGAAAAGAGAGTCTTAGCCTGCCCAAATCGAATCCGCATATAAGTCCTGTTGTTCCCGCCTCCATTGCCCGGCTGACGATCAGCCAGCCGGATCGGCAAGTTGAGTCAAAATCAAATGATCAGGAAGACCGAACATGACGTGGTGCCGAAGTGCAGTATGAGAAGAGGAGGCGGTCATGGAATCGAGAAGGAAAAGAAGGGAAAAGTTTGATTTTTCGGTATCGCGCGGGTCGGTGTTCGCGTCGCTGATCGCGGTTATCTTATTAATAATATCGCTGCTTGTATTCAGGCAGACGATCGTCTCAGCGCAGGATCCGGCGAGGAGTCCGCAACTGGCGGAGATAGCCGGAAAGGATCTGGCGGGCATTGCGGCGGTCGATGAGACGGGCTGCATGGTGCTGGCCGAGCGGTCGGACCGGCTCGCGGGTCTGCAGGTGAGGCTGTGGCGGACCGGACGGCTAGTCAGTCTGGCCGATGCACCGATGATCGAGGGCTCTCTGGTGGGCATCACTCGGGAGCGCGCCGGATCGCCCGATGTCTATTTCGGCACCGGAATGCCGGGTCAGATCGGGAGGGTAAGTTCGGCGGGCGGATATGAGGTCTATCTGACGCTGCCCGGCGAGCACGGCCTGGTCACATCGCTGACGCGGGATGACACATCCGCTTCCGGCACTGAACTGATAGCCGGAACGTCGCGCGGGAATATCTGGCGTGTAGACGGTTACGGGCGTGCGCGGCTGGCTGCCTCGCTCGGTCCCGAGTTCGCTGTCGATTCGCTCGCCGCTCCGGGCGGTCGCATTCTCGCTGTCAGCCGGGGGCTGATTCATCGCATTGACGCAGACGGACGGGCAACCATCCTGGATTTCGGCATCCCCCGAACGGCAGCCGTGATCGAGATTCGCCGGGCCGGGAATATTTATGCCGTCGTGGCGGACGACTCCGGGCGCGGATCGCTGCGCGTGCTTTCGTCAGCGCGACTTGAAGGGTATACGGGCGGCCTTCTGATCGCACAGGCTGCCAATGACGCTTCTCCGATGGCGCTCTATGCCGTCGACGAGTATCGGGTTGATAAGCTGGCAGAAGCCGGCAACGGGCGGTGGATACAGCTCGCGATATCGAATCTCGTCGCAGAGGATCTGCAGAGTCAGAACGGAGTGGTCCCGGCGATCGGGCCTTTCGGCAATCCGACGGCGGCCGGTCCGACCGACACCAACGACGATTTCACCTTCCTTCAGGTCATCGTACCAAAGGACGACGGGCTGTCGAGCGAGGCGGCAAACGCCAGATTCATCGTCACGCTTAAGAATATCGGTGCGACATCCGGCAACATCGGGTTGAGGGCCACAGCCATACCCGCGGGGTTCGGCGTCTCGATCTCCCTCGACAGCGGAGCGAGTTTCATTCCGCTCGGGCTGTCCGCACCGGTCGGATTGCCGAACCCGCTCGATCCCGGAGAGGAGCGGAACATCGATGTCCGTTTGACTGTTCCGGCCGGCACACCCGTCAATGCGGTCTACGATCTGGTCCTGATGGCTGAGGCCGGTCCCGGCGCCTTCAACCGAACGATCTGCCGGACCAGCCTGGTTCCGCCCGTCCCGATGCTCACGCTCGACAAGACCGCTCTCGATCTCGACGGCGGCGTTCTGCATCCCGGAGATCTGATCGAATACACGCTGACCGTAGGCAATTTCTCTTCGTGGCCCGTGACGCGGGCTTTCGTCGTCGATTACCTCCCGCCGCAGATCCAATACATCGAGAACAGCGTCAGGATCGTCAGCGGAGCCAATGCCGGTCCGAAGACAGACGCGATGGACGGCGATCAGGTCGATTACTTTCCCGGACCCGGCGGTCAGATCAACATCGGAGTCGGCGCGGGCGCCGGAGGCCACGCGAACGGTTTTCTGGTCGGAGGCACGCTCATGCCGGGCGATGTCACCTCGATCGTTTTCAGAGCTATGGTCAGGGAGGGGATCTGCTGCGGCACGGTGATCGTCAACGGAGCCGAGTGGGGCGGCGATGGCGTTTATCCCGGCGGCAGGTCGAACCTGGTGCAGAACATCGTCAGGATAGCCAACCCGCTGATCGGTCCGTTCGGGGATCCGGGCGCGACTGGTCCCACGGGTATCAATGACGATACGGCGACCATCCGTCTCAACCTGGATGTCTCCGGCGGAATGACCATGGACTCCGGCAGCGTCCGGATCATCAACACACTTCAGAACAACGGAACGGCGGCCGGCCGGTTCATCATCCTTGCCCTGGCTATTCCCGCAGGGTTCACGGTTCGAGCCTCGGTCGACAGCGGATCGAACTTCGTCAATCTGAACAACGGAGGATCGGTCGTCACGCAGACCGCGCTCGATCCCGGAGAGTTCCGAAACATCGATCTTCGCGTCGACTATCCGGTGGGGCTCGCCATCGGACAGCCTTACGACATCGTCCTGATGGCAGTTCATGAGGATGACGATCGACGAACGAATCAGACGATCGATCGGATCGTCATCGATCCGAACGTTCCGGGGCTCGATCTGAGAAAGGGCGTTTTCGACCTCAACGGCAGGAGCGTCGACGGGAAGACCGTCTATCAGGGACAGGATCTCGAATACAGGCTCATGCTGTCCAATCGTTCCGGGCTGCGCGTCACTCGAACCTTCGTTACCGATCGTCTGCCCGCGGGCGTGACATTCCTGCCCGGCAGCATCCGCATCCTGGCGGGGCCGAATGCCGGCGCAAAGACCGACGCGCAGGGCGACGACCAGGCCGATTTCCTGCCCAATGAAGGGCCCGCCGGATTGCTGACCGTCTACACCGGATCAGACGCCTCATTCAACAGGGGCGGATGGCTCGATCCCGGCGAAAGCGTCGAGATGGCCTTCAGGGTCCGTGTCAACAAGGACGGTCTCACCGGTTCGGTGATATCCAATTTCGGCGAATGGGGCGCGGAGGAGTTCTTCACGGCCGGCCGGTCGAATGTCGTCCGGTTCACCGTCGGAGAACATTGCCGGCCGACAGTCATCACCGTTCAGCCTGTCACAACGGCAGCCTGCGCGGGAGGGACCGCTGTTTTCTCCGCCGTCGCTGACGGCACTGAGATCGCCTGGCAGTGGCGCAGAAACGGGGAACCGATTCCGGGCGCGACTTCGGATAAACTTGTCATCGATGCCGTCGGCTCAGGTGATGCAGCCGGTTACGATGTCGTTGTCACGGGCGTCTGCGGAGTCGTTACATCCGACGCCGTCAACCTGGCGCTTCTCGCTCCGCCGGTCATCACACGCCATCCGACTGATGTTTTTACCTCGGCATGGGGCGTAGCCGTCTTTTCGGTCGAAGCGACAGGCGATGGACTGACGTATCAATGGCGCAGGAACGGGGTTCCCATTCCCGGCGCGAATTCGGCCGTCCATACGATCCAGAGCGTCAGGACCGGCGATGAGGGCGACTACGACGTGGTTGTTACAGGGCTCTGCGGAAGCATCGTTTCGGCGACGGCGAAGCTGGTTGTCATCTGCACCCCGACGATTCCGCCTCTGTTCAGGCTGCCTGACGGATTCGTCGGCGTGCCGTACAGCCATACGGTCGACCTGCCGTTCCCCGGCGTCTCGATAACGCAGGATTTCGTCCCACCGGGGCTGACCTTCAACACCACCACCGGAAAGATCACGGGCACACCGACGAAGGAAGGAGAGTATACGATCACTGCGGCATGGCTGGATGATCGCGGATGCCCGACGGGTATCTTCTACAGGATAGTCATCCTGAAGAGAGAGTTTCCGGCCTGCTCGACGCTCTGTTACAGGTCCGCGCTCTACTACTGGATCAATTTCGGAACTTCGGCGATACCCGCGGGGACGGTCGTCATCGACGGGATCAACGGCGGAGCAGGCATTTCGACGCGCGATCCGCGGGTTCGCCTCGCCCTCCAGGGATTCCTCGGAGCACTGAACCGCGAGCTGGTCGCCTTCCAGTTGAACATCCTCGGGAACGGCGGTGTAGAAAGCCCCGGAGTGATCACCGCGCTGGCCTCGCGGCTCGACTGCTACGGCCTCGCCTTCGACGAAGTGACGGTGCTCGGCCGAAGAGTCTCGCCGTCGACCAGCCTCTTCGATCTGATGCAACTGGCGCGTGAGGTCGGGCGAGGGGAGAACAGCCTGACGCAGTCTCGCGATGCATGTCTGATCGGTAAGATCCTGCGGGCGCTCAACGGCGAGGGGCTGACGCCGCTCTGCAATCGGACGGGAGGCGCGATCTCGTTTACCGGCTGCAACTGATCTGAGTTATGATGATCGCTC
>CALBSU010000481.1 GCA_937967285.1 uncultured Acidobacteriota bacterium | reverse complement strand
CGGGATGGTCGTTGGGAATAAACCGGATCTCCTGGTTGGGGCCTTTGAACTGTTCGATCAGGTTTCCAAATCGATCCTGGAACTCGGCGATCAGTAATTTCTTTCTGGCGCGAAAAAAACTGGGGTCTTTGCCCCCGTTCGGATCCTGCATGACGACCCGGTCGATCTCCTGAGTTTCGGGAGTGTTGTAATTATGCAGAATCCGACAGACCGCAAGCGTTGTGTGGAAAGGGGTCAGCTTGCCTGTGATCCGGACAAGATGCGCGAGAAAATGGACGAGCAGCGCATCCTCGTCGATCCGGTCGAGATCACGTTCGCGTTCGATCTCCCTGTCCAGCGAAGAGATCATGACCAGCCGCTGCAGCATATGGTCCTCATTGAGAGTGACCGTATTGCGGTGTTCGGATTCATGCGCGAGCCGCTTGTCCTGCGACACCATATTGGCATCCAGCAGCGAAACCGCCCGGGCGGCGATATCGCGAGCCACAACCTCATCCGCATGAATGAAATATGCCAGTTGAAACGCCTGGTTGAGGCGCTCTCCGGTCGTTCTCAGCCTAGCCATTTCCGATCTCCACTCCCGGCCTTGAAAGCTCAAATCACTTCGGACGAGCAATCCAATCTCCGATATACGGGTGGTTTGCCGTCCAGCAACAGGATAACGCTGAAACCTATCTGCCCGCGTGAGACAGTTTGAAACCGCGAGACCCGATGCCATCCCGCAGACCGGTTCTTATCTGCATGAAAAGACATAGCTTAACGGCGCATCGCGCTTTCTTTGTCACCTGCGGAATGTTGAATAAACTGGCCGGGTTATTAATTGTCAGGTTCTCGTCACGGAATCGGCTGTATGTCTTGTAGCGTCAATGGCCCGGCGATAAGAATCGATTATTATCAATTTATTTCGGAATACCCGGGCGGATTATAAGCCCATTCGCCCGGTCTCACAAGAATGAGCCGCGTGAAACCGCCGGCGCCGGTGCGGGAAGCATTTTGATTTCATGATCCGCAAGATGATGATATTATTCCATTCCATAACCACCAGATGAAGTATATGATGACGGTTCTGACAATAGCGGGGTTCGATCCTTCGGGCGGAGCCGGGGTTCTGGCCGACATCAAGACATTTGCCGCGCATGGCTGTTTCGGGACGGCGGCGATCACCTCAATCACATCGCAGAACACGCAGGCTGTCTACGGAGCGTGGCATCAGACGGCAGAGACACTGAAAGGTCAGATCGATCCGGTGGTCTCAGATTTCGAGATCGCAGCGGTCAAGACGGGGATGCTGCCGACGGAAGAGACGATTCTGGCGACGGCCGGGGCGATCTCGGGTTACGGGCTTCGCAATGTGGTGGTCGATCCGGTGATCAGGTCGACCAGCGGTTTCGACCTGATCGACGATCAGGCGATGAGATGCCTGATCGAACGTCTGCTGCCTCTGGCGGATGTGATCACGCCCAACCTGGTCGAAGCCGAGCGGCTGACCGGACTCGAGGTTCGCGATCCGGAGGGTATGAAACGGGCGGCGCGGAGGATCCGCGAGATATCCGGACGCGGAGCCGTACTGGTCAAGGGCGGTCATCTGTCGGGGGATGCGATCGACGTGCTCTTCGACGGGAAAGAGGTCATCGAATTCCGGGCGCCGAGGATCGAGACGACGAGCACGCACGGAACTGGCTGCACGCTGTCGGCTGCGATCGCTGCCAATCTTGCGCTCGGGATGGAACTGGCGGGTGCGATCGATCGTTCCAAGAGGTATATTAATGAAGCGCTCCGGAGCGCCCCGGGACTGGGGCACGGAGCGGGCCCGCTCAACCACATGGTCGTCGATTAAATATGCAGGAGAAGCTGAACATCTCGTCTATCGAATCGGAGCTGCTGGTCCGGCAATCGGATGAGGACTACGCCAGATTCGATCCGCAGCGGATAACGGACGCGCTGATCCGGGAGACGGGACTGGACCGCGGGATGGCCGAGCAGGTGGCGAGCGAGGTCAGGCAGCAGATCGAAAGGTCCGGCGTCCGCGCGCTGACGGCCCCGCTGATCCGCGGGCTGGTCGAGGCGAAGCTGCTCGAACACGGCCTGATGCAGGAATACCGCGCGCATTCGCGCCTGGGAGTGCCGGTATACGACGTCGACCGGATCATCCAGTCGGGTCCGGGCGAATCGGCGATTCTGCATGGCCCTGAAGGGACGAGTCTGGCGCTGGCCGAAGCGATCAAGCGCGAGTATGCGATCCTCAACGTCTTTTCCGACGCCGTCGGCAAGGCTCACCTGGACGGCGATCTTCATGTCGAGAATATGGGCGAGGTGGACCGGCCGACGACGATGATCGGAACGGTCGACTTCATCAAGCGGCACGGCATCAAATTGCCGGGAGGCTTTGCCGGATCCCGCCCGGCCAAACGGCCGGAGGTTCTGGCATCGCACCTTGTCAGCTACACTGCCGCGCTTCAGGGATATTTCAGCGAATCGCTCGCCTGGGACTCGGTCAACTACGCGTTCGCGCCGATGCTGATCGGGATGAGCGAGCGCGAGATCCGGCAGCTCGCTCAGGCTCTGCTGTTCGAGCTGGCCGCTCCGACGGTCGCCCGCGGAGGCCAGCCGGTGCGCTGCGATCTTCATCTGGACTGGGAAGCTCCGCCATATCTGAAGGACCTTTCGGTCGTCGGAGCGAACGGCGAAAAGTTCACGGCCACCTACGGCGCGGTGAGCGAAATGGCCCGGACCTTTCTGAGGATGATCCTCGAGAACATCCTGGAGGGCGACGGGCAGGGCCTTTCGTTCATCGGCCCGCACCCGATCCTGCATCTGACGGGCAGGTTCTTCGAGGATCCGGGGAACCGGCCGTTCCTGGATCTGATCGGCAGAGTGCTGACGGAGCGCGGAGGAATGACGGTGGCGCTCGACCGTCTGGATGAGAACGACGCCGCGGCGGCATTCAGCGCGCGTTACGGGGTCGGCACGGACAAGCTGCAGCGTTCGCCTGAAAGCTGGCAATGGCGGGGGGCGGTCTTTTCGAGCGTCGCGATCAATCTGCCCCGCCTCGGCTATCTGACGGGAGGCGATCAGGTCGAGGTCATCGAGAAGCTGACCGACCTGCTCGAACTGGCGGCTCAGGCGTCGCTCGAAAAGCGTGTCTTCCTCGAAAAGCTGCTCTCGCGCGGCGAGGCCGGAGTCCTGGCCTTGCTCGCCATGCGCCCCGACAAGGAGCCGTTTCTGCCGCTCAGCTGGACATCGCATGCGCTCTCGCCGGTCGGACTGGCGGAGCTGGCAAGGATCACGACGGGCGAATCGCCCGACCGATCCGGTGAATCACTGGAATTCATGCGACGGGTCACGGCTCACCTGCATACGGAAGCGGAGCGGCTTTCCGCCAAGCACAAGGTCAGGTTTGTGATCGGCGAATCGAGAGATCTCTCGGCTCCTCATCGTCTGGCCCGGCTCGACGTCAAGAAATTCGGGACCTCGATCGGTCAGTTCCTCGGATCGGGAGCGATCGACGATCAGTCGGTCTTCTACACCAGTTCGGTCAAACTGCCTGTCGACAGCCAAATCTCGTCGATCGACCGGATCAGGACCGAAGGCGACATTCAGTCGGGCATCTGGGGCGCCTCGACGGACATCTGGCTCGGAGTCGGATTGCCTTCAGCCGAAGAGACGGGAGCGCTGATCACACGGGCATTCCACGAAACGAAGTCGCCGGCCATAAGAATCTCGCCGGAATTCACTCTCTGTCTTGTCTGCCGCAAGGTGGCGCGCGGATCCCATACCGCCTGTCCGGCCTGCGGAGCCGTCACGGTCGACGGACTCGCCCTGGCTACGAACCGCTTCAGCCGCACCTCGACCTGGCCCCAGTGGAAACTC
>CALBSU010000480.1 GCA_937967285.1 uncultured Acidobacteriota bacterium | reverse complement strand
TCTACTTTCTACTTTCTACTTTCTACTTTCTACTTTCTACTACTCTTCCCCATGCTGTGACCCGTCGTATTTCCAGACTGTAGATTCCTCATCGACGACGGTTTCGAGGTAGACGGGGCGGCCCCAGAGCCTGAAGACGTATTCGAGCACCTTGCGGGCGTAGCGCTGGTCGAGTTCGGCGCCCTCGTAACGATGCCGCAGGTAGAGTTCGCGGGCGCGATTGTAGTCGCCGTCGGTGACCTCGATGTAAGGCATGCCGAAATTGGTCATATTCGCGACAAGCTGATCGCGGACCCTCTCCCATCGTTTCTCCGTCACAGTCCAGTCAGTCTCTTCCACCAGTTCATAGACGAAGAGGTCCAGTTCCTCGCACAGATCCTCCGTCAGGTAGTTGCGAAGGAACGAGACGTCGTTGTCAAGTTCGCGCACCTCGAAGATCTTCGCTCGTCCTCCGCCGGGCTGCCGGCCGAACTCCTCCTGCTCTTCGGGAGTCGGGTTGTCCCACCGCCGTTCGATGTCCTCGAAGATCTTGTAACCGAGATAATATGGATTGAGCTGATTGCGGTGCGGGGAGACCACGCCGGCGTGCAGTTCCGCGAATTCGAGATGCTCGTTGTCCGGAAGGTCCAGTTCGCGCATGATTTTGGCATGGGTGTAGCTGGCCCAGCCTTCGTTCATGATCTTGGTCTGCATCTGCGGCACGAAATAGAGCATCTCGTCGTGGATCATGCTCATGATGTCGCGCTGCCACGGTTCGAGCACCGGCGAGTTCTGCATGATGAACCAGATCAGGTCCTTCTCCGGTTCCATCGAATCCTTATTCGCGGCAAGCGCAGACTCCGCGGCCGCCTGATCTAGCTCCTCGCGGCTTTTCAGGTCGTCGTACCTGCCCGCGGGAGGCGCCGGGGCCGCCGTGCCGGTCCTGTCCCGTGACTTCTTGATGAAGAAATTGGGGTCGATATGCTCCTCGATCGAGAGGACCGCATCGAGAAACTCCTCGACCACCTTCCGTCCGTGATTGAACTCGTACTCGTTGATCCGCCTCGCGTGCATCGCCGCGTCGTCGACCATCCGGCGATTGGTCTGCGAAAAGTAGACGTTGTGCTTGAAGAAATCGACGTGGCCCAGAACGTGCGCGATGACCAGCTTGTTCTGGAGCAGGGAATTGTTCTCGAGCAGGAAGGCGTATGACGGATTCGAGTTGATGACGACCTCGTAGATCTTCGAGAGCCCGAAATCGTACATCGTCTTCATCTTGTGATAGGCCTTGCCGAAGGTCCAGTGAGAGTATCGCCCGGGCAGCGCGTATGATCCGACCTCGTACATGACCGACGCCGGGACGATCTCGAATTTCGTCGGATACGGATCCAGTCCCAGCTTGTTCGTGGCGATCTCCCAGATCTCCTCGAGAGCCTTTTCCAGTTCCTGAACTTCCCTGTCTTTCATACTCTGTACCGCCTTCTGTCATCAATATAACACACGCGGCGCGGCTTCGCGTCCGATTCGACTTTTGCGGTTTCTGATGTCATATTTGAATTTTTAGTGACGATCCGAGGCGGAGACAATGATCACTTATACCGATATGTCAGCGGCCGAACAGGTCGATCAGTTGATAAACGAGGCCGAAAAGGTCGGGACGGGCCTGATCGGCGCTCTGGTCGAGAGGGGCGAAGAGGCGGCCGAACTGCTCCGCGCTCAACTTTCCGACGAAGAGAACTGGTACGAGGGCAGCTACGGCAAATACTGGATCGTCCAGCACGCGCTGGCGGTCCTCAGCCTGATGAAGGACGAGAAGTCGCTCCCGCTGATCCTCGAGATGCTGCCTCACGCTTATTTCGCCGACCACGAACCGGCGATCGACTTTTATGCCGCGGCCATCGCGAACTTCGGCGCGCCGGCCATCCCCGACTGCGAGGAGTTCATCCGCAAATTCCGCGGAGCGTTTCAGGACAATCCCGATTTCTCGTATTGCCGGTACAAGGTTCTGCTGGCCATGACCCTGATCGCCAGAGCCGATGAATCGGTCCGCCGGCGTGTCACCGATTTCGTCATCGACCTTTATGTGGATGAGGACGAGGATGATGAGACGTTTCTCAGTTTCAGCGCACCGTGCCCTCTGGCGCTGGATCCGCAACGAGGGTTGAAGGCCGTCGAAAAGGCCTATCAACGCGGCGTTATGGACGATACGATCAACGGCACTTTCGATCAGTTGAGTCATCACTGGAAAGCTGCTCCGCGCAAGTTCCTGAGCGATCTCGATTCGCCGCTCAACAAAATAGAGCATTTCTACAGTCCGAAGGCGATCGACGCGAAGGTGAGGTCGATGAAGGAGCCCGAGGATGAGAAACTCTACTGGGGTGTGCCGGATCTGGATTTGCCGACCGGCTTCCAGTTCACCGAGGCGGGTCCGCTGGTCAATCCCGTCAAGATCGGCCGCAACGACCCGTGCCATTGCGGATCGGGCAAAAAGTACAAGAAGTGCTGCGGAGCGAATGATTGATTCTTCGTCCGGCACGGTGATACTATCATTTATCATCCCCTGCAATAATAATCTGAATGACCGGATCTTACCGTTAACTACCCGAATGATGGAGGGAGACAAGATATGAGAAAGATCGGGCCGGCGCTGTTGCTGACCGCCATGCTTCTGACCGGCAGAGCTGTCGCGCAGACGCCTGAGAACAATGAAAACCTGATAACCAAAACGACGCTGGCGGTTCGTTACGTCGAGAACAAGAGGACGACCGTCAATCTGACGGGTACGCCGATGGCTCCGCGAGTCACCGGGCGCGCAGAGGTCGAATACAAGCGGAACGACGCCAGGATCAAGGTCAAGGTCCAGAATCTTGACCACCCGCAGACCTTCGGTCCGTACTACACGACCTACGTCATCTGGACAGTGACGCCTGAGGGGCAGGCCGAGAATCTGATCGAGCTGCCGTCCGGATACACGGCCGAGCTTCAGGCTCGCAGCTCGGCGCAGACCTTCGGCATCATCATCACCGCCGAGCCTCACAGCGCGGTCAAGACGCCTTCGCAGAAGCTCGTCGCCGAGACGACTCTGCCGAAGAACGTGACCGCCGGCACTCAGACCACCCAGGCCGATTTCAAGACCGATCGCGGCGTCCTCTACGAGCCGACCGATGCCGAATCCGCGACGATGAAGCCCGACTACACCACTCCGCGCCTGGTGCTCGGAGCGCGCCGGTCGCTCGACATCGCCCGCCGGGCCGGCGCCAAGGAGTTCGCCGCGCAGGAGTGGACCGAGGCCCAGAGCAAGCTCGCCACCCTCGAGCAGCTCTGGCCGCGCAACATCAAGAAGGAGAACAGTTTCAGCGGTCTGGCCCGCGACGTGATGCGCCTCGGGCAGGTCGCCCGCGAACTCGCCAACGAACGCGAGTATCAGGCCCGCATCGAGGACGAACGGCAGGCCCGTCTGCGGAGCCTCGAGGAGGCCCGCGCCCAGGCCGAACGCGCTCAGGCCGAGGCCGAACGTGTGAGGCTCGAAGCGGAACGCGCAAAGGCCGAAGCTGAGAGGGCCAAAGCCGAGGCCGAACGCGCCGCACGGCAGGCGGAAGATGAGCGCCTGCGCCGCGAAAAAGCCGGTCGCGAAGCCGAGGCTGCACGCGCCCGCGCCGAAGCCGAGCGCCTGGCCGCAGAACGCGAGCGTGCCCAGGCAGAGGCCGCCCGCGCCCAGGCTCTGACGGCTCAAAAACAGGCTGAGGATGCGCGCAAGGAACGCGACGCGGCTCTCCAGCGACTTTACGTCTCCCTCTCCGAGATCCTCGATACCAAACGCGAAACTCGCGGCTTTATCGTCAACCTAGGAGACGTCCTCTTCGATACCGGCAAGGCTACTCTCAAACCCGCCGCACGCGAAAAACTGTCCAAGCTGGCCGGAATCCTGCTCGCCTATCCCGGCGACCTGATGCTGGAGATCGAGGGCCATACCGACAGCGTCGGTTCGGATGAACTGAACAACAGGCTCTCGCAGGACCGTGCCAATTCGGTCCGTGATTACCTGGTCGGTTCCGGCGTCAAGGAGGCGCGGATCCGGGCCGTCCGCGGCTTCGGTAAGACCAAGCCGATCGCCACCAACGATACGGCCGCCGGCCGACAGATGAATCGTCGCGTCGAGATCGTCATCGACGACAGTGAGAAGCAGTAGTCTGGAGTGCGGCGCGTGTACGCGCCGCTTTTCGTGCGAGAACAGCAGCCATAGAAAGCGGCGCATACATGCGCCGCTTTTTTGTGCGAGAGCAGCAGCCATAGAAAGCGGTGCGTGTGGACGCCGCTTTTCGTGCGAGAACAGCAGCCATAGAAAGCGGCGCGTGTGGACACCGCTTTTCCTGCGAGAGCAGCAGCCAAAGCTAGCGGCGCGTGTGGACCGCTTTTTGTGCGAGAGCAGCAGCCAAAGAAAGCGGCGCACGTGGACGCCGCTTTTCATGCGAGAGCAACAGCCAAAGATAGCGGCGCGTGCAGACGCCGCTTTTTGTGCGAGAGCAGCAGCCAAAGAAAGCGGCGCGTACACGCGCCGCACTACACACCTTGACAAAGTCCGGAGGCCTCCTTACAATTCCTAAGTTTCAGCGCAGGATCAGTTTACAATTAGCGCTGGACACTAATTTCATGCAGACCCAGGCCACGGAAACTCTCGAATTCGACAAAATGAGGGACCTGCTCCTTCAGCAGGTACGGACGCCTCTCGGTGCAACTCTGGCACAGGGTATGGGTGCGTCCACCGACATCGGAGAGATCGTCGCCGAACAGCGCAGGACCTCTGAGGCGGTGACCTATCTGCGCGAGGGGACCGCGCTCGACATCCACGACCTGCCTGATCCACGGATTTCGCTCGGCAAGCTGAATGTGGCTGACGTCAATCTCGAACCGGTCGAGATCCTCAATCTGCTCAGGCTGATCTCGGTCTCGATGGGGCTCCGAGAGACCTTCCGCGAGGACCGTGAAAAATATCCTCTGCTGTCTGAGATCACCGATGTGATTCCCGATCTGCGGTCACTCTATCAGCGGATGCGCGGCAAGATCTCTCCGACCGGAGACGTCGAGGATTTCGCCAGTCCGGGATTGCGCGAAGTGCGTTTTCAGATATCCCGATTGAGGACCCAGATTCAGAAGTCGCTCGAATCGATCCTCAAGCGGGCCGATGAAGCCCATGCCCTGCAGGACGAGTTCATCACCATTCGCAACGAGAGGTACGTGATCCCGATCCGCAACGACAATCGCGGAGCGGTTGCCGGGGTCATGCACGGGATGTCGTCATCCGGCCAGACGGTCTTCGTCGAGCCGCTCGAGACGATCAATCAGAACAATGAACTCGTCCGGCTGCGCGAGGTCGAACAGGCGGAGATCACCAAGGTTCTCTTCGCCCTGACCGAGGAGCTGCGCGACGAACGGGAATCCCTGCAGTTGATGTCGGATGCCGTGGCGCGGATCGACTTCATCTCGGCTCGCGCGAGGCTCTCGATTCAGCATGACGCCATCGAGCCGCGGATCAATACCGACGGCACGCTGAGATTGAAAGACGCCCGCCACCCGCTGCTCGAGGCAAATCTGAAAAGGATTAACCAGCCGATCGTTCCCATCTCGATCGAGATGGATGCCGATCACCGGATTATGGTCGTCAGCGGACCGAACGCCGGAGGCAAGACCGTCGTGCTCAAGACCGTCGGACTGCTCTGCCTGATGGCTCAATCCGGGCTGCACGTTCCGGCGATCGACGCCGATCTTCCGATCTTCAACCAGATGCTGGCCGACATCGGCGATCACCAGTCGATCGCGGCCAATCTGTCGACTTTCACCGCGCACATTCAGAACATCCGCCAGATCAGCGACGAACTCGATCCCCCGGCCATGATCCTCCTCGACGAGGTCGGCACCGGGACGGATCCCGAAGAGGGCTCGGCGCTCGGCGTGGCCATGGTCGATTATTTCCGCGAACGCGGAGCTCACGTCATCGTAACGACGCACTACAGCGGCCTCAAGATGTATGCCACAAACACGCCCGGCGTCATCAATGCCAGCGTCGAGTTCGACGAGCGAACGCTCAAGCCGACCTATCACCTGTTGACCGGCGTTGCCGGAGCTTCATCGGGCATCGAGATCGCCCGCCGCTTCGGCCTGCCCCGCGGAATCATCGACAGAGCCGCCGAGCGCGTCAAAACCGCCGGCGCCGAGGCCGCGGAATATCTCAGGAAGCTCAAGGACCAGTTCGACCGGCAGAAGCAGGAACTCATTGCCCTGGAGGACGAGCGAGCCGCCGTCGCCGAAAAATTCGCCCGCCTCGAAGCCGATTTCGCCCGCCGAGAGCGCGAGCGCGGGCAGGAATTCCGCGCCGAATTGAATAAAGTTGTTGAAGAATTCGTAAAGAAAGCGGAAAACTTTGCCTCCACCATCGAGGATGCCGCACTGGCTCGAAAAGCCCGCAAGGAGATCGAAAAGCGGACGGTCGAGATCAAAAGCGCGGTTGGCGCCGCGGCGCGCTCGATGCACCAGGCGTCCAGAGATCGATTCGGCGTCGAGTCCGGCGAGCCTTCGGTGGAGATTCCGCCGGATCTGGAACCGGCCGGCGATCCGGCAGTCGGCGACAGGGTTCTGCTGCTCTCGCTCAATCAGGAGGGTATTGTCGAATCGGTCGCGGAAGATGAGATCGGCGTTCAGGTCGGAGCGCTCCGTTTTCGCGAGAAGCCGGAAAATCTGCGCATCGTCTCGCGCCGTGAAACTCCCCGCAAGGGTGCCAAACCGGCAGCGGGATTGCCGAAAGGCGTCTCGGTCGTTCTGCAGGAGACCGCTTCGGTCGCCAGTGAACTGAATGTCATCGGCCGGACCGTCAACGAGGCGACGGAGGCCGCCGACAAATTTCTGGACGCGGCATATCTCGACAATTACGACCGCGTCAGGATCGTCCACGGAGTCGGACTCGGAGCCCTCAAACGGGCCATCTCGGACCTGCTCTCGGGCCATCCGCACGTCGAGAAGTTCTACCCCGCAGCCCGGAATGAGGGAGGCGACGGGGCGACCGTAGTCGAATTGAGAAAATAGCGATGCGTATCCCGCGCGGATTCAGCGATGAACTGCGAAATCAGGTCGATATCCTCAGGATCGTCGGCGATTACGTCTCGCTCAAGAAAAAGGGATCGAGTTACTGGGCCTGCTGCCCGTTTCATAACGAGAAGAGTCCCAGCTTTCACGTCTTTCCCGCAAGGCAGTTCTTCAAGTGTTTCGGCTGCGGGAAGGCCGGCGACGTCTTCACCTTCGTCATGGAGATCGAAGGCTGCCCCTTTCCCGAAGCGGTCAAAACCATCGCGGAGAAATCTGGCATCCAGATCCCGCGGGTCGAGGACTCGAAGGAATATGAGGAGCGCGATAAACAGCGCGCCGTGTTGCTCCAGATCAATCAGTGGGCGACTGAGTTCTTTGAAGAAAATCTGATGCAATCGAACGATGGGCGCGCTGCAACAGCCTATCTCGAAAAAAGAGGCATCTCCGGGGAGACTCGCAAGGCCTTCCGGCTCGGCTATGCGCCAAACAGCTGGGATGCCTGCGGCGAATACCTCAAGAGACGAGGCGCGACGCGATCCCAGATCGAATCCAGCGGACTGGTCACCGTCAAGGAGAACCGGTCCGGCTTTTACGACCGCTTTCGCGGACGGCTCATGTTCCCGATATGCGACACTCAGGGCAGGATTGTCGCCTTTGGAGGACGCATTATCGGCGACGGAGAACCGAAATACCTCAACTCTCCCGAGACGATTCTCTACACCAAGGGGGAGCATCTATTCGGGCTTTACCATTCGAGGGATTCGATTCGCCGACGCGGTTATGCGGTTCTGGTCGAGGGATACCTCGATTTTCTGGTCCCCTTCCAGGCCGGCGTGACCAACCTCGTCGCCAGCCTCGGGACGGCCCTGACCGAAAACCAGGTCCGACTGCTCGGACGTTATGCCAGAAAAGTCGTGGTCAACTTCGATCCCGATTCGGCCGGCGTCGCTGCAACCAAGAGGAGCCTCGAACTGCTCGTCGCACAGGGGTTCAGGGTCAACGTTCTCTCACTGCCCGATAACCTCGATCCCGATGAATACATCCGGGCTCACGGCGCTCAGGGCTACGAGAAGATCCTTAAATCCTCCCAGCCGTTTCTCGACTATATCGTCGATGATGCGCTCAGGAGTAACGATCAGACGCGACCCGAAGGCAAGGTGGAAACAATTAACTCCATCCTCCCGTATCTGCGTCTTGTGAAAGACCGCATCGAACGGGCCGAACAGTTCGAACGCATCGCCGATCGCCTTAAGATTGACAGCCGGCTGATCCGCGAAGAGTTCAAAAAAGCCGCCGATACCCGTCAGGAGACCGTCAATGAGAGAATCATGACGGCCATGATCGCGGTTAAACCGGCCGAAAAGAAGCTCCTCGAGTGCCTGATAAATCATTCTAATGTCAGGCGGGAACTGCTCCACGAGATCGGTGACCCCGATATTGCCGGATTGAGGACGGCCGATCTTATGCGAATAATTATGGACTTCGAACGGCAGGGAAGGCCTCTGACCTATCCCGCCATCACGCAGGCACTTGGCGACGAGGATCTGGCGCGCGAATTGCTTCCATTTATTATGCATAGCGATGATTCGGGGCAGAGTGCTGAATATTCCCCGAATCCCGAGGCTCAGGCCCATGCCCTGCGTGAAGCAAGGGAGAGTCTCCATAGTCTGCGATCCGGCAGACTGGCGGATCAGCAGGCGGCGCTCCAGACGGAAATAAATCTTGCGCAACGTTCCAACGATATCGAACGTCTTAATAACCTGCTGATGCAGAAATTTGAGCTGGCCAAGCGTGAAAGAGAGGCCAGTCTGCTTCAGCGCCGGGAACGATAGCGACCGGGCAGGTACGGTACCGGGAGCGATAGCGACAGGGCATTTGAAAAAAATAATGAAAACAGCGGGCATATTTCCCCGTTTAATTGAATTGACGGAATCAGGGGTTGAGACGGAGTAACAGAACCGCCGCGGCAGGAGCCTCCCGGGCGTCGCGGTGAAAGGGGTGACGAAATTGGCAATTGATGAGAAATACACGGACGATGTCCAGAAGCTGCTGAGTCTGGGTAAGGAGAAGGCATTCCTGACCTATGACGACATCAATCAGGAGCTTCCCGAGGGGATGGTCTCAGCGGATGACATCGAAGATATCTTCGCCATGCTGGGGGCGGAAGGGATCGTGATTAGCGATTCCGAGGAGAAGTTCCTCGAGAACGCTGCCGTAGCAGCCGGAGGCGACAAGAAGATCGATGAGATGGCGGAGGAGGAGATCGAACTCGACCTCTCGCCCGGAACGCTCGATAAGACCAATGATCCGGTCCGTCTCTATCTTCGCGAGATGGGCGTGGTGCCCCTGCTGACGCGCGAGGGCGAGGTGGCGATCGCCAAGCGGATCGAGCGCGGAAAGATCCGCGCGCAGAAGTCGATCTCGCGCTCACCGGTGGCCATCGCGGAACTGATCGCCATCGGCCAGGAGCTCAATTCCGGTGAAATCTCGATCCGTGAGGTGGTTACCTTCAATGAACAGGAGGGAATCACCGAGGAGAAGATCGAGGAATATCACAACTACACCCTCGAAACGATCGGCGAGATCGCCAAGGTCTTCAAGAAGACCCAGACGCTCTACGAGAAGTATAAAGTCGAGCCGAAGCGTTCGCCCAAGCTGGTCCGGATGCGGCGCAAGCTGGCCCGCCAGCGGATCGAACTCTCCCAGCTCGTCCGACTCCTCGAGTTCACATCGAAGATCGAGGACCGGCTGGTCGGAGCCATGCGCAAGGCCCAGGACGAGGTGCGCACCACCGAGCGTGAAATCGACAAGCTCACCCGCTCGATCGAGCGCAAGCGAAACAAGGACGAGATCAAGGAGGCCGAAAAGAAGCTCCGCGCGGCCAAGCGACATCTGACGCAGCTCGAGGAATCGCATCGCCAGCCGGCGGTCGAGATCAAGCGCGCCATCCAGAATGTCGTCATCGGCGAGGCCGAGGCCAATCAGGCCAAGAAGGAGCTGGTTGAGGCGAACCTGCGACTCGTCGTCTCGATCGCCAAGAAGTACACCAACCGCGGACTCCAGTTCCTCGATCTCATTCAGGAAGGCAATATCGGCCTGATGAAGGCGGTCGACAAGTTCGAGTATCGCCGCGGCTACAAGTTCTCGACCTATGCCACGTGGTGGATCCG
>CALBSU010000479.1 GCA_937967285.1 uncultured Acidobacteriota bacterium | reverse complement strand
CGGCCTCGTTTCACCCCGGGCTAAAATCTTACGCCCGCTCCGCGGGCTATGAATCCTGGTTCTTGAGGGGCTGAGCAATTACAAGGATTATTGATAACCCTGAATCAATCCTTCTCCAAAGGTTGAGTAGTTGCTATTCAGATAGTAATGCCGCGATCAGGGCTCCGGACGGCCCTCTCGCGGCATCAGCTTTTTGAATGAGGAATTTAAAGGCCGGATCGTGTATAATTACCGACTATGAAACGAGTTAATTTACTCATTCCTCAGGAAGTTCCCCTTCTCTCCCGCAAAGATCTCTTCGCGGACTAATAAAACAGTACAAAGTATAAAGTAGAAAGTATAAAGTCGGAGGGAGAACTGTCTGCAAAGAGCTCCCCCGATATCATTTATTCTGATATTTCAAGGAGTAGTGTCATGCAGGGAAAAGCAGAGTTGAAGACCGCGAAATTGCCGCAGATCAGGACGGAATTGCCGGGGCCGAAGGCGAGTGAGATCGTTCGGCTGGACGAGAAGTTCGTCTCACCGTCCTACACCCGCAGTTACCCGCTGGTTGTCGCGAGCGGCAAGGGCGCGATGCTGGAGGACGTTGACGGCAACATCTTCCTGGATTTCAATGGCGGAGTGGCCGTCTGTGCGACGGGACACGCTCATCCGCGCGTCGTCGATGCGATCAAGAAGCAGGCCGAGGAGTTCATTCATATTTCGGGTACCGATTACTACTATCGGCATCTGCCGCAACTTGCCGAGAGGCTGAGCCGGCTGGCGCCTGGAGATTTCGACAAGCGCGTCCATTTCGGAAACTCGGGCGCCGAGGCGGTCGAGGGCGCGGTCAAGCTGGCGATCTATGCGACGAAGCGTCCGAAGCTGATCGGTTTCTTCGGGGCATTTCACGGACGCACGCTGGGCGCTCTGTCACTGACGGGCAGCAAGGCCAAGCAGCGGAGCGGATTCGGAGCGCAGGCGCTGGACGTGACGCATGTCCCGTACGCCAACTGCTATCGCTGTCCCTACAATATGACTACCGAGACCTGCGGAGCGAAGGAGGAGAAGGGGCCGCATTGTGCGCGGGTGATTGAGGAGCAGCTCTTCAAGACCACGGTTCCGCCCGAGGAGTGCGCGGCGATCGTCGTCGAGCCGATCCAGGGCGAAGGCGGTTATGTCGTTCCGCCCGCGTCGTTCCTGCACACCATCCGCCGGATCGCGGACAAATACGGGATCATGGTGATCGCCGACGAGGTCCAGTCCGGAATGGGAAGGACGGGGAAGATGTTCGCCTCGGAGCACTTCGACTTCGTGCCTGACATTATGTCGCTGGCCAAGGGAATCGCTTCGGGCATCCCGCTCGGCGCGACGGTGGCCAAAGCCGATGTCATGAACTGGGGACCGGGCGCCCACGCTTCGACCTTCGGCGGCAACCCGGTGGCGATCGCCGCCTCGCTGGTCACGATCGACCTGCTCGAGGAGAGCCTGATGGAGAACGCCGCGCGGATCGGGCAGTTCCTGCTCGACGGTCTCAACGAACTGAAGAAGAAGCATCAGATAATCGGCGACGTCCGCGGCAAGGGGCTTATGATCGGCATCGAACTGGTCAGGGACCGGCAGACGAAGGAGCCCGCGCCGGATGTCATGCTCCAGACCGAGATCGAGCTCTTCAAGCGCGGGGTCATCGTTCAGGGCTGCGGCACCAGCACCGTCCGGCTCTCGCCGCCGCTGGTCATCGATCAGGAGCAGGCGGCGTTTATGCTCAAAACGCTGGATGAAGTCCTCTCAGTCTGACTTTGGAGTGCGACGGCCCGGCGTCGCTTGAGTAGTCCCTTTTCCGACATCGACTACTAAAGCGACGCCGGGCCGTCGCACTCCAAATCTAAAATCTGTTAAAATCCGTCTCAATCAGGGAACTTTTTCGTCGGTCAGGGGTCTATCTTGTCGTGATCGCCGGGAGAGCGATTACGAGCGCGAAACTGCATACTCAACGGAGCGTCGACGCGCATGCTGGCTGAAAAAGAGGCATTGCTGGTTGTCGGAACCGAGGAGTTCACCGGTTCCGAACTGATCGCGGGGGATGTTGATTCCCGGCGCGTCACGCAACCGTGCCCGTTTGAGGCCGCTCTGATAGTCAGGCTGAAAGCCGGTGAGATGGCGGCCTTCGACGAACTGGTCGAGCAGTACCAGCCTCTTGTCTACGCGCTGGCGTGGCGGATCCTGAACGATGTCGAAGACGCTCGCGATGCGACGCAGGAGACGTTCATCAAGATCTTCAGGCATTTTCAGATGTTTCGCGGTGAGGCGAGCCTGAAGACTTGGATCTGCCGGATCGCGATCAATCAGGCGCGGAGCACCGAACGATGGTGGCGCCGCCGGCGTCGCAACGAAACGATCTCGCTCGATGCCAGCTCAAGCGCCGGCTTCGACGACGGCGCGACGGTCGCCGAGATGCTCAGGAGCGAATGCGCGACGCCCGAGGCCGAGACCCTTTCGCGCGAGAAATTGCGGCAGCTCGAACTTGCGCTGCTCAGTCTGAAGAAGGATTTTCGCATTGCGGTGGTGCTGAGGGATATCGAGGGGCTCTCGTACGAAGAGATCGCCTATGCCACGGATGTCTCCGTCGGGACGGTGAAATCGAGGATCGCGCGCGGGCGCGAAACGCTCCGCCGGCTGATTGAAGAATGCGATGCGGAAAGTTGACAAAGGATTAACCGGGATAATCCCGGGCAGGTTTCGGAGATCGTCAGCGACCGGTTGACGGAATTCGACGATCAACGCCGATGGGTCGAGCAGGCGATAGCGAACCAAATGGGTCAGCAACCATGGTTTGGTTCCTCTCGCGCAGTCACCGGTCGATGTCGATCTCCGAAAACACGAAATCTTCGCACTGTCAGATTACAAGCCGCCATGATGCGGCGGCCGAACCGGACTAAGAGATGAACTGCAAGGAATTTTCAAATCTCTACTCTGCACAGTTGGATGGATATGCCGACGATCGCGACCGGGTGGCGATCCAGGAGCATCTTCGTGAGTGTCCCGGATGCAGGCGCAGGGCGGCCGGGCTGCGGACATTGATGAGCGATCTTCGGGAGCTCGATCGACCGGGCGGCATTCCGACGATGACCGGTCAGATCAAGATGGCGATGAGGAAGGAAGCCGGTCTGAGAGAGCGCCGGGCGAGGCGGCGAGCCGACTGGATCGATGTCTGGACGACGCGCATCTTCTCCCAGGGCATCGGTACGATTGTTTCAGTCGCCATGGTTCTGCTGGTCTCGGTCGGAGTCCATAATCCGGCTTACCGCGCGCTGGCGCTGGCGCAGGCCGCGACCGAGGTCATGTTCGACGACCGGGCCGGCGACGAGATCAGACTCAAGGTGCTGCTTCTGCAACCGCCCCCTCCGCCGGTCTTGAATCCATCCGGTGAGCTGCTCGGTTTCGGCGCCAGCCTCTCGGAAGATGTCGATATGATGGCCACCGTCAAAGTCGGACGGGACGGCCGGGCGAAAGTCGATCGCGTCCTCAGCTCATCGCAGGACCGGCAGCTGATGAACAGATTCGCGAATGTCATTCAGGAACGCGCCAGTTTCGTGCCTCCGCGGCAAAGCAGAAACACCAGCGCCGAAGCCGTGGTCTTCTTCAGCACGGTCAACATCTCAGGCTGAAATCGTCAGCCCTTAACAACCCCATTCGATAATCGGGCCTCAAACAGCGGGTTCATCCCGCAAGGGGCCCCTCTGTGCCCGAAACAACAGCTGCTGCCAGAGGTGATTACTGACGGCGGTACAGGATCGGTGTGGCCGGATCAAAGAAGGAGGACTCTGTGAATCCAGACGATCGAAGAGACGCGACCGCGAAACCGTCGATCAACGTCACGCCGTTGATCGATGTGCTGCTCGTCCTGTTGATCATCTTTATGGTCATCTCGCCGGGGAATCCGCACCGGTTCGAAACACGTATTCCGGAGCGTCCGCCGGCCGGAGTCGAACCGGAAAACGATCTGGCCCTTGTCGTGACGATCGACAGGGAAGGCGGTTATCTGCTCAACAGGACATCAGCGGACACGGTCCCGGAACTTGAGTCGCTGCTCCGGTCGGCGCTCGACGGTCGGCCTGCTGATCGCAAAGCGGTTTTTCTCAAGGCGCCGCGTACTTTCAGATACGGCACTGTGGTCGGAGTTATCGACATCGTGAAGTCGGCCGGAGGGGCCCCGATAGGTCTTCAGATCGAGGATCTGGATCAGTGAGCGGTTCGTCGTGGGCGGGAGTAATCGATCGAAATAAAATGGAGGAAGAAACATGTTTGAGACAATGGTTGAATCGACTGGTAGAAGGAGCGGTGGAAAGACCGGCAGGTATTTCGCGCTGACGACGATGCTCTACTGTCTGGCGCTGGGCGGCCTGGCTGTTGCGACGGTCGTCGGGTTCAGTCCGGTCCTGGCTGAAGAGTACCAACTGGAGTCGATGCTCGCTCCGCCGCCTGTGCCTGCGGGGCCTCCGCCGAGCATCAGAATTCAGCGAACGGCGCTGCAGCCGTCGAGGGCCGCCGTCTTTGCGTCGCCGGTCAGGCCGGCGGTCGATGTTCTGCCGGCGTCGCAGGTTCCGGATACGGGGCCGATTCATTTCGGGCCGGTAACGCACGGCGCGCCATACGATCCGACGATCCCTGCCGGCGGCGGAGTTTATGGAGGAAGACCGTCGACGACCGAGCCGCCGCCTCCGCCGACGACGAAACCGGAGCCTCCGCCGGCGCCGACACAGCAACAGGCGCCGATGCAGATATCGAAGGGCGTCCTGCAGGGGAAAGCTCTGGTCAAGATACGGCCTGAATATTCGGCGATCGCGCGCCAGATCAAGGCTCAGGGGCCGGTTCAGGTTCTGGTGCTGATCTCGGAGGAGGGAAGAGTGATCGAGGCCACGGCCGTCGAGGGGCATCCCGTGCTAAGGCCGCTGGCCGTCAAAGCCGCGCGCGAATGGGTCTTCCAGCCGACCAGGTTGAGCGACATTCCGGTCAAGGTTCAGGGGATCCTGACCTTCAACTTCGTCATTCAGTGAAGCCCTCAACCTTCAGGATGTGAAATGATGGAGGTACCTGCTCTGCCTTTACGGGAGGTTAATTTTCGACAGGATTTACAGGATAAATTTAAAGCATACAGAATGCAGGTTACCTGCAATGTTGGATCAGGGGGAATAAGATGCTTCTTTATATCCTTGGAATAATCCTGTAAATCCTGTCAAATCCTGTTAATCCTGTCGAAAATATCGGCTTGGCAGTAACCGCGGAAGAACGGTTACTTGCCGTCCACCGAAAACGCCAGCAGCGCGTTGCCGGGCATGCCGATGATGCGCCCGTATCCGGAGTTGACGTAAACGATGCCGTTGGCGATCGTCGCTCCTCCGCCGTCGATCGTTCCGCCCTTGGCCTGCTTGCCGTTGATTGCATCCCAGGGCTGACCGGCTGTGTCGAAATCCCAGATGATCTTGCCGTCCGCTGTGGCATAGGCACGCAGATGACCGTCCGATGCGCCTGAGAAGACTGCGCCGGGTATCAGCGATGCGGCCGCCGACTGGGCATTGTTGCAGCGGGTGGTTCCCCAGCTGCATTTGGCCGGCGGCGCGGGGATGAACCAGAGCTTCTCGCCGGTGGCGATTTTGACCGCGGCGATTCCGGGCTTGCGCTGATCGGGCGGGCCGAAGGGATCGGCCAGCGGGACGTAGACATTATCGGCGTCAGCCGTGAAGCCCCACTCGATGCCGCCGAGCGCCGTTCCCAGCCCCAGCTTCACCTCCCACAGCTTCTTACCCTGATTCGCGGGGTCGAGCGCGTAGAGCATTCCACCCTTGTTACCCGCCAGCAGAACCTCCTTGCCGTTGCGCAGCTTGTGCAGAATCGGCGAACTGCCGAAATCGAAATCGGGGCCGGCGTTTTCAGGGCAGTTGCCCTGTCCGGGCTGGCGACAGTTCATGATGAAGTTGTCGTTCGGCACCGCCTGGAACGACCAGCGGATCTTGCCCGTAGCCAGGTCGAAAGCGATGATCGAGTCCGCTCCTGAGGTCGGCGCGTCGGTGTAGGAATTGCCGGTTCCGGCATAGAGCACGCCGCGTTTGGCGTCGATCGTCGGGGCCGACCAGATCGCTCCGCCGGCCGGGCCGTAAAGCTGAGTGCCGGCCGAATTCTTCTTGAACGGCCGCATCTCCTCGGTGATCGAATGCGATTTCCAGATCAGCTTGCCGGTTACGGCATCGACCGCCGCGATCGCTCCGCGGAACTTGCAGCATTCGTACTTGTCGCCGCGTGAAATCGCCTCTTCAACCGACGAAATCGGAACGTAGAGTCGATTGCGGTAGAGGACCGGCGAACCGGTGATGCGAGCCACCGGGTGATCGTCGAGCTTCAGTTTCCAGAGGTGCTTGCCGGTTTCGGCGTCGACCGCGTGGACGTAGGCGCGTTCGTCGCCGAAGTAGGCGGCGAATTTCGCGGGGCTGCCGGCCGGCATACGGCCGACCGAGACGGATGTTCTGACCGGCGCGTTGACCGCGACCGCCCAGTACGCGCAGCCCGTCCGGGCATTGAGATTGATGACCTGACCGGAATCGGTTGTGACGTACAGCCTGTCGCCGACGATCGAAGGCTGGCCGATCGCCATCGAGGCAGGGTAGGCGAAAGCCCATTTGACCTTGAGCCGCGGCACATCCTCCGCCTTGAGTCCGGGTTTCGGCTGATAGCGGGAGTTTTCGAGATCGGTGCTCCAGCCGTTCCAGCCGGGCGATCTGAGGTCGATCGGGCCACCGGGAGCCTGGCAGCGGTTGGTCAACTGGTCCGGGTCGATCAGGCCGGCGGGCTGCTTGCCGGTCAGATAGATCGCCAGCGCGCGGATCTCGAGTTCCTTGAGACCCTCGGCCTGCGTTCTCATGACTCCGGTCGTCAGCGAGGCGATGATCTCGTCGGGCAGCTTGCGTGCGAGCTGGCTCTTGGGAGGCGTGCGATCCTGCGCGTTATCGTGACACGCAGCGCACCGCTCCTGATATATCTTCGCGCCGTCCGGAGGCGCATCCTTTCCCGTCTGCTGCGCGGCTGCCGGGCCTTTGAAAACAGCCGGCGCCATCAGCAGCAGTGCTGTCAGTGCGATCCTGATGGTTGGGTTCATATCGTTGATCATCTCTCCGGGCGCGCGAAGCTTCCAGATGGGGAGGGCTGCTTCGCGCGCTCTGAATGGTTTGTTCGCCAGCTACCTGCTTCTGGCGGCACGAGCTTTCGGCTTTTTGGCCGGACGGGTCTTGCCGGTTGCTTTGCGCGCAGGCTTCCGCGATGCCGGCTGACTCTTCCTGCCTTTCGCGACAGGAGCAGCAAGCAGAGCCTCTTCGAAGACCTGCTCGACATTGTCTACGAAGACGAATTTGA
>CALBSU010000478.1 GCA_937967285.1 uncultured Acidobacteriota bacterium | reverse complement strand
TCGTCGCGCCACTGATCCTGGACGCGGACGAAGAGGTGCAGGCGGACGTGCCGGCCGAGCATCTTCTCGATATCGCGGCGGGCCCTCGAGCCGATCTCCTTGAGCATCTGCCCGGCGCGGCCGATGATGATGGGTTTCTGCGAATCGCGTTCGACGTAGATGACGCAGTGGATTTCGGTCGCGTCATCGGTCTCCTCCCATTTTTCGGTCCTGACGGCGGTGGCGAAAGGGATCTCCTGCTGGGTCGCTTCGAGGATCTTCTCGCGGACCAGTTCGGCGGCGATGTTGCGTTCGATCTCGTCGGTGAAGATCTCCTCGTCGTAGAGGCGTTCGCCTTCGGGCAGGAGTTCGATCAACCGCTCGACGAGCAGTTCGAGATTATCGCCCTTGAGAGCGGAGAGCGGGATGACCTCGATAAAGTCGTACTCCCTGCTGTAATGTTCGATGATCGGGAGGAGCGCCGATTTATCCTTCAGTCTGTCGATCTTGTTGAGGATGAGAAAGGTCGGCTTGGCGGCCCGCTTGACGAGGTCGAGCGTGAACCGGTCGCCCGAGCCGAAGGTGGTCGTCACATCGCGCAGCAGCAGTACGACATCGACCTGGGCGAGCGCATCGGCCACCAGGCCCATCATCCGCCGGTTGAGCGTGTATCCGGGTTTGTGGATTCCGGGCGTATCGACGAAGACGACCTGCCCTTCGGGGCGGGTGATGATGCCCCGGATGCTCCGGCGCGTCGTCTGCGGTTTGGCGGACACGGCGGCGATGTGTTCGCCGACCAGCGCGTTGAGCAGAGTCGATTTGCCGGCGTTCGGTCGTCCGACGAGAGCCGCGAAGCCCGATTTATGGGGTTTTCCGGGCATTCTATTTTCCGTTCTCGATGCGGGCTGGTGCGGTTTCGGCCTTCGCTTCGTCGGGTTCTGCCAGCCGGCGGATGCGGACCCTCGAGACGCGCCGCTCGTCGGCCTCGATAACCTCGAAGTGAAGACCCTTGAAATCGAGCTGCTCGCCGACCGCCGGCAGATGCCCGAGCTGGTTGATGACCAGTCCGGCGACGGTCGTGAAGTCGTCGGCTGCCAGTTCGATATCGAATCGTCGTTCGAGCTTGCCGACCTCGACCGAGCCGCGGACGATCGTCGCGTCCGCTCCCTCGTCGACGATCTCGACTTCGGTCTCCTGCGGTTCGGGCTCGTCCTCGTCCTCGATCTCGCCGACGATCTCCTCGATCAGATCCTCGAGTGTGACCAGGCCGGCCAGTCCGCCGTACTCGTCGATGACTATCGCCATCGGAGCCTTGGCGCGCTGCATGTCGTGAAGCAGTTCGTCGATCTGCTTGGTCTCAGGAACGAAGTAGGTGCCCCGGGCGATGTCGATGGCCGTCTGCGAAGGACGTTCGTCCTTCCAGCACGAGATCAGGTCGCGGACGTAGATCACGCCTTCGATGTGATCGATCTGCTCGCGATAGACGGGAAGCCGCGAGTATTTCGATTCGATCATGATGTCGCGAACCTCCTCGATCGAACTCGAGGCTTCGACGGCTACGATATTGGTGCGTGGCGTCATGACCTCAGCCACCGTCCGGTCGCTGAACCTGATGATCGACTGGATCATCTCGCCTTCGCTCTCCTCGATGATCCCCTCTTCCTCGCCGACATCCAGAAATGCCTGCAACTCGCTCTCGCTGGTATCGTCCTTGTCCTCTTCGGCTTCTCCGCGCTCGGATGCGCTCTCGCGCTGCATGCCGCGCAGCGCGCGATAGAGCGGACGCGCTCCGAGGGCGAGCGCCGGCCAGAGTATCCGCAGCGGGATCCTCAGCCTGAGCAGCGTGTTCGACGGATCGTTCTGCGTCACGATCAGCGGCACTATCTGCCGGAAGATGATGACGGTCAGAATCATTCCGCTGAAGGCCACGAGCAGAAAATGATCGGGGTAGAGCTTGAGTGCGAGCGAACTGAGCAGGATGGCGATCGATGCGATCGAAAGGTGGATCCCGAAGGTCAGTGTAAAGCTGAGCTCGTGATGGCGTTCGAGGATCGAACGCCAGAAATCCGCGTGAGGCAGATGCTCCGTTTCGCTGGCCAGCAGCCGAAGCGAGACATCGCTCAATTCATCGAGTGCGCTCTTGGCGGTGGCTGTGATGACCAGCACCACGATAAAGATGCTGGTCAAGGTTAATTCAGATTCCATGGCATGTCGGGCGATCAGGAACTTTTTTCGAGAAACTCCTTCCGCAGTCTTTTTTCGAGCCTGTTCATCTCGCCCCGATCGGTCTCGTGATCATATCCGGCCAGATGCAGCGCTCCGTGAATAATCAGGTTGTCGATTTCGCGCTGAAAATCGAGTCCCAGTTCGGCGGCATAACGTTCCGCCGTATCGACCGAGATGACGACATCGCCGAGTTCGCCGTCCCCGGCGCCGTAACCGAATGAAAGCACATCGGTCGGCCGGTCGATGCCGCGATAGTCGCGATTCAATTCTCGCATTCTCGGGTCGCGTATGAAAGTTATCGTCAGCGTCGCGTCGCTGCGTCCGATCCGGTCAAGCACCCGCCGGGCGAGCCGTGCGGCGGCGTTCCGGTCTATCTTTCGGCGTCGCTGCCGGTTGATGACCTCGATCGCCGTGTCCCCGTCAGAGGCTGATCTTGCGGTTGTGCTCATCGTAGGCCTTGATGATCATCTGGACCAGCTGATGCCTGACCACATCCCGCTCGTCGAACTGAATGAAGGAGATTCCGTCGATGTCGTTGACCACGCGCTGCGCCTCGACCAGCCCGGATTTTCTCCCCGAGGGCAGGTCGATCTGCGTCACATCGCCGGTGATGACCGCCTTCGATCCGAAACCGATCCTGGTCAGGAACATCTTCATCTGTTCGGAGGTCGTGTTCTGCGCCTCGTCGAGGATGATGAATGCGTCGGAGAGCGTTCGCCCGCGCATGAATGCCAGCGGAGCGACCTCGATCACGCGCTTCTCGATGAATTTGGTGGCGCGCTCGTAATCCATCAGATCGAAGAGCGCGTCATAGAGCGGTCGCAGGTACGGATCGACCTTGTCCTGCAGATCGCCGGGCAGAAAGCCGAGCTTCTCTCCGGCCTCGACCGCCGGGCGGGCCAGGATGATCCGGTTGACGCTCTTCGAGAGCAGGTACTGGACCGCCATGGCGACCGCCAGATAGGTCTTGCCGGTTCCGGCCGGTCCGATGCCGAAGACGATGTCGTTCTTCTCGATCGCTTCGAGATACCGTTTCTGATTCGGTCCCTTGGCCGTGACCTGCTTGCGCCCGGAAGGATTGATCCGTTTCTGTCCCGTGAAGAGCTCGCGCAGGGTCGAGGTCCTGTCGTCGGCGATCTGCTTGAACGCGTTCCGCAGTTCGTTGGAGGTCGGCGTGCGCCCTTCCTGAAAGAGCTGGCCGTAGTCCTTGAGGATGCGCTCGACGATCGCCACGTCCGCCTCGTCGCCTTCGACGATGAGTTCCGATCCGCGGCCGCCCACCCTGACGCTGAGCAGCGACTCGAGGTACTTGATGTTCTGATCGTATGTGCCGAAGAGGGCCTCAAGCCCCTGTTCCGGTAATGTGATCTTAAGACTTCTCAGAGAGGTGTAGTCTCCTCTAATTAATATGATGTACCGATTCAGACCGGTCGATCAAAAGGTAATATACTTTTCGCGCGTCATCATTGCAACGCCCGGAGACGCGCACGGTTACTGCTTCTGCTCGACTGAGGACGTGTGGTCGTGGATGATCTTCCACTCGTTGCCCAGGCGGCGGAAGACCAGAGTGTAGATCCCGCCGGCGCGTTTCCCGTCCGAAAATGTCAGTTCCCATTTCCCGCGCACGAACGCGGCATCGGGGCCGAGCATGGTGATGTCGAGATCGTCGAAGACCAGCCTGCCCATCTCTTTCCCGTCCGACTGATACGTTTTGCGGTAACGTTCGATCGTCGCATCCCAGCCGTTGAGCTTTCCGCCCGATGAGAAGAAGGTCAGTTCCGGAGACTTCCAGTACCCGCGCATGAATTTGTCCAGATCGCCGGAATTCCACGCCTCGACCTGGGCGTCGAGCAGGGCCAGTATCCGGTCGCTTCCGGCTGAGGGCTTTGCGGAGGCTTTCCTGCCGGCTTTCCCGCCTTTCTGGGCTTCGGAATACGTCGCGGTGATGCAAAGAGCGAGGAACAATAATCCCCCGATAGACGCCAACTTCTTTGTTTTTAACATTTTTGCCTCTTAATGTGGAGGTGCCGGCTTTCGGATGCCGCGTCAGGGTGCGCCTCCAGGGGTTTGAATACTGGAAACCGTAAGTAAATGCTCAGCCCGGATTAAAGTTTCCAGCAGGTATCCCGAAATCCGCGTCTGTTTGTATGGTCAAATTCAGGCAAAACATCGCCCATTCAAATAAGACTGGAAACTGGCAACTGGAAACTGGAAACTGATATAATCCTTGCACTATGTCAGACGACTATTTCAAGACTCCTGAAGAAGACGGCGGAGACGGATCCACCTCGGGCGGTAAGTTATCAGAGATGGCCGCCAGTGTGAAAGAGTTCTTTCGCGGGTCTCGACCGGCGGCGCTGTTGACGCTCTCGCTGATCGCGGGGGTGTTGACCGGTCTGGTGGTCATCTACCAGCTTTCGTTCACCAGTTTCGCCGCCGAGGTCGACGCGCTGGCGGACTATCGTCCGGCGGAGATCACCAAGGTCTACGCTGCGGACGGCAAGACCGTCATCGGCGAACTGGCGCTCGAGCGCAGGATACCGCTCGAATACAGCGAGATTCCGGATCAGATGCGTCAGGCGATTCTGGCGATCGAGGATCTGCGGTTCTACGATCACATCGGGATCGATCCGGTTCGCGTGGTGGGAGCGCTGGTGCAGAACGTCGTCACGCAGCGTCGTGCGCAGGGAGCATCGACGCTGACGCAGCAGCTTGCGCGCATGCTCTACCTGAGCCGCGAGAAGACCTACATCAGAAAGATCAAGGAGCTGATGTACGCCCTGCAGATCGAGCGGATCTACACCAAGGAGCAGATCCTGACGCTCTACTGCAACCAGATCTTCATGGGCGGCGGGGCATATGGCGTCGAGGCGGCCTCGCGCTTCTATTTCAGCAAGCCACTCAAGGACCTGTCGCTCGAGCAGTACGCAATGCTGGCGGCACTGCCCAAGTCGCACCAGCAGTACTCTCCGTTCCGAAGGCCGAAGCAGGCGACCGAGCGGCGCAATCTGGTGATCGAGGCGATGGCCGATGCCGGGTTCATATCGAGAAGCGAAGCGAATGCGGCCAAGGCTCGCCCGCTCGGACTCAAGCCGGATGATCAGCGCGGAAAGAACGACCGGTCTCCCTATGCCTATTTCATCGAAGAGGTGCGTCAGGAGCTGCAGCGGATCCTGGTCGACAAGCATGCCCAGGACGCGATGGACGTCTATCGATCGGGTTTGAAGGTCTACACCACGCTCGACCACAAGGCCCAGCTGGCCGCGGTCGAAGCTGTTCAGAAGGGCGCCCGCGCATACCAGCGGCGTCACGGCTGGCGCGTCAAGTTCGAGAATGTGCTCGACGAGGGCGACATCGCGCTGGACGATTTCAGGCATCCGTCGTGGATCTCGGCGGCGCCGTCGGTCGGCGATCTGATTACCGGGATGATCCGCGATGTGAGCGATCGCGGTACGCTGGTCTCGTTCGGCGATTACACTGCAACGATCACCGCCGAGCAGACGAAACTGATCGGCCGCCCGCCGTCGAAGCTCTTCCGGAAGGGTGATCTGACGCAGTTTCGCGTCAAGGCCGTCGATATCGCTCGCCGAGTGCTGAAGGTCGAACACGAGCCGGAGCCGGACGTTCAGGCGGCGCTGGTTCTGCTCGACAGCAAGACCGGCGAGATCAAGGCCATGGTCGGCGGATACGATTTCGCCACCAGCAAGTTCAATCACGCCACGCAGGCGCTCAGGCAGACCGGTTCGGTCTTCAAGCCGTTCGTCTATGCCTCTGCGATCGAAAACGGATTCCGTCCCGACGATGTACTGGACGATGCGCCGTTCTCGCAGGGCGGCTGGTCGCCGCACAACTACGATAACACCTTCATGGGACCGATCACGATCCGCCAGGCGATCGCGCTCTCGAGGAATATTCCGGCGGTCAGGCTGCTCGATGAGGTCGGAGTCCGCAATGCCGGCGACCTCGTCAAGCGGATGGGACTGCCCAATCCGATGAGCCCGTATCTCTCGTCGGCGCTCGGCGCCACGGAAGAGCCGCTGCTCGGAATGGTCTCGGCCTACTCCGTCTTTCCGAACGGCGGGCGGAGAGTCGAACCGATCAGGATCAAGCGCGTCATCGACCGCGACGGCAATGTTCTGGAAGAGGCGACGCCCAACTCGACCCGTGTGGTCTCGGAATATGTCGCGGCGCAGATGGTCGATCTGATGCGCGGGGCGGTCCAGTTCGGCACCGCGACCGCTGCTTCGTCGCTCGGCCACGAACTGGCGGGCAAGACCGGAACCGTCAACGATTTCACCGATGCCTGGTTCATCGGCTACACCCCTGTCGATGTCTGCGGCGTCTGGATCGGATACAGCGACAGAAAGAAATCGCTCGGCAACAGCGAATCCGGCGCAACTGCCGCGCTGCCTTTCTGGATCGATTTCATGCGGGAGTATCTGAAGGACAAGCCGAAGCTCAAATTCGGTCGGGTCCCGGAAGCTCCGAGCGAACTGCTCAGCATCCAGTCCCGGCGCGCAGCCGAACACGCCGCCGAAAGGGCCCGTCTGGCCGCGCTGAGCGGCGAAGTCCTGCCCGGCTCGGTCGATGTCCCGGATCTCGATCCGCTGGCCGGCAACGCCGTCCGACCGGAAACCCCGGCTCCGGTCAGAACTCAGCCTCCCGTGACCAGGGAAGAGCCAGCCCCCACAATTCGCGTCGAAAGCAATCCAAAGATCCTGCGGCCCCCGGTCCCGGAAAATAAGCCCGCAAAACC
>CALBSU010000477.1 GCA_937967285.1 uncultured Acidobacteriota bacterium | reverse complement strand
GGCGTCCAGCAGCAGATCGAAGCATTCTCGCCCGATCCCACTCCGGCGCGCATCGTCGTGCTGATGGACAATTCGGCCACTCTGCAGTCGGACGTTCAGAAACTGGCGGCGGTCCCGGCGGCCTTCTCACCCGAAATCTACGAGGGCGACAAGGTCATGGTCATCGGCTATGACCTCAAACCGGAGATCATCACCGAATTCACCGATGAGCCGAAGGATCTCGAAAACACCATATCGCTGCTGCGTAAGTCGGATACGCCGAAGCTCTTCGACGCACTGAACGTGACTCTGGAAGACGTGCTGAGACCTGAGGTGGGATTCTCGAAACGGATTATCGTCATCGTCGGCGACGGACTCGACCGCGGCAGCATCATCAAATTCGAAGAGATCCTGGCCAAGCTCCAGAACGAAAACATCACCGTCTACGCCATTCAGATCCGCGACCGGACGCGCGGCGCCCTCCGCAAGGACGCTCCGAAACCCGGCGAGGCCCTCGAACAACTGACCGCCGGCACCGGCGGAAAGCTCTTCAAAATCGACGACGATGTCAAAGATTCGGTCAAGCAGATCTGCGACGAACTGAAGAACGATCGCTACCAGCTCACCTATTACCCCGAAGGCATCAATCCGATCAACAAGCGCCGGATCCTCATCTCAACCACCGATCCGACCGTCCAGATGCGCTACAAGGGGTGGCATCCTCCACTGAAACAGTAGAAAGTAAAAAGTAGAAAGTAGAAAGTAGAAAGCGTACTCTAAAAAGTGCGGTTGATATGGAAAAACATCTCCTGACGATGTGTTTCCCTTTTTACTTTCTACTTTCTACTTTTTCATGATTTCTACCCTATAATCCTCGATCACGGGATTCGAGAGGACATCGTGGGCGAATTTTTCGACCTGTGAGCGGGCATGCGCCTCATCGAGCGAGGCGTCGAGCTGAATCTCGAAATATTTGCCCTGCCTGACATCCGAGATCCCGGCGTAGCCGATGCTTTCGGCGGCGTGATGGATCGCCTTACCCTGGGGATCGAGAACTCCGTTTTTAAGCGTCACATAAACTTTCGCTATCATTAATATAATCACTCCATTCCTGTTATTTTCCGCGTCCTGAAAAGACCCGCTCGAAGATGCGGTCGACGTTTTTGAGATAAGTCCTGACATCGAAGGCCCTGTCGATCCGGTCGGCGGTCAGGGCGGCGGAGATATCGGGGTCCTGTTTGACCAGTTCCCTGAAATCGAGACCTTCGTCCCACGATTTCAGGGCATTGCGCTGGACCCAGTAGTAGGCGTTTTCTCGCGCGGCTCCGGCGGCGGCGAGTTCGAGCAGCAACTGGCCGGAGAAGACGAGGCCGCGGGTGGCGTTCAGGTTGTCGAGCATGCGCTGCCGGTTGACGACCAGCGTGTCGATCAGCGATGTCGCTTTGGCCAGCATGTAATCGACCGCGATGCAGGCGTCGGGCAGAATCACCCGCTCGGCGGAGGAATGCGAAATATCGCGTTCGTGCCACAGGGCGTTGTTCTCGAAAGCGGTGACGGCGTAGCCGCGGACGATGCGTGCCATGCCGCAGAGCCGTTCGGAGAGGATCGGATTCCGCTTGTGCGGCATCGCCGAAGATCCCTTCTGGCCGGGCTTGAAGAACTCGTGAGCCTCGCGGACCTCCGTCCTCTGCCAGTGGCGCACCTGAAGCGCGATCTTCTCGATCGAGGAAGCGATGATCGCCAGCGTCGAGACGAATTCGGCGTAGCGGTCCCGCTGGATGACCTGCGTCGAGACGCTGGCCGGACGCAGACCGAGCAGGAAGCAGACGCGCTCCTCGATTTCGGGATCAAGGTGCGAAAATGCGCCGACCGCTCCAGACAGCTTGCCGTAACTGACGCCGGCCCGCGCCCGCGTCATGCGGTCGATGTTCCGCCGGTTCTCCTCGAACCAGAGCGCGAAGGTCAGCCCGAGAGTCGTCGGCTCGGCGTGGATCCCGTGCGTCCGCCCGATCATCGGCACGTCCTTGAACTCGGCGGCCCTCCGCTTGAGGACATCGCTCAGGACCTGCAGCTTGTAGAGGATCAGGTCGCCCGCCTCGCGCAGCAGCAGCGCGTTCGCCGTGTCGACCACGTCCGACGAGGTCAGGCCGTAGTGCACCCACCTCGCCTCGGGTCCGATGTTCTCGGCCAGATTCGTCGTGAAGGCGATGACGTCGTGATCGAGCGTCTTCTCAAGTTCATGGATCCGCTCGACCGAAAAGGCGGCCTTCCGGCGGATGACATCGACAGCCTCCATCGGAATGTTGCCCGCCTCAGCGTTGGCCTGACAGGCCGCAACCTCGACATCCAGCCATTTCCTGAACCTGTTCTCCTCGGTCCAGATCGCGCCCATCTCAGGCAATGTGTATCGTTTAATCATGTTTCAGTATGTATGACAGTATGCGGCAGGCAGTATCGGGCCGCTTAATTAAGAGCGCGCCGTCAAGCTGCGTTTTGCTTTGAAAATCAAGCTCCGCTCCGTCTAATTTCCAGTTTTTCGCCAGTTGGCGAGGAAGATGACGCTGAGCGCCGCCGCGACGATCGGAATCAGCCAGATGGCCGGTCCCTCGCTGACGCCACCGAAAAGGACGGCCACGATCCAGAGCAATGCCGCAACCGCCAGCCCGATGCCGGCCCGGCGATAGGCTCTGGCGAGTTTAAGTTGATCTTCAGACATGTCCGGAGTGCGGAGCGCGTGCGCTCCGCTATGACTTTCCTTCCAATTTGTAATTAACAGCGCAACTACTCAGCCCCTTTAGCGGGACATTCTCATATCAAGCCCGCGGAGCGGGCGACAGATTGTAGCCCCGGGTGAAGCGAGGCCGCAGGCCGAGCGAAACCCGGGGAA
>CALBSU010000476.1 GCA_937967285.1 uncultured Acidobacteriota bacterium | reverse complement strand
ATAGATCAGGCTGCGTTTTACCAGTGTCGTGATCTGCATAAAATGAGCTTCCGATTGCCAGTTGCCGGTAATAGTTTCCAGTTGCCGGTTTCCAGTTTCCAGTCTTTGTTATTGATTCCCGTACAAACTACGATTCGGTTTTGTAACGGCCATTTATCAATACGCAATTACTGGAAACTGGAAACTGGCAACTGGAAACTATATCTTCACCAGCTGCCTGTCCCGCATCTCGAATCTGATCGGGAATTTTGCGGCGAGTTCGGCGCTGTGAGTCACCACGATCAGGATAGTCTGCTGCTCCCGATGCAGATCCAGCAGGATCGACGCAACGTTCTCGGCCGTTTCGTGATCGAGATTCCCTGTCGGCTCGTCGCAGAGCAGCAACTGCGGCCGGCGGATCATCGCCCTCGCAATGGCGACGCGCTGCTTCTCTCCGCCCGACAATTCCGACGGAAGGTGATCGAGTCGCGCGGACAATCCCACGGCCTCGAGCAGCGCTCTGGCTCGACCGGTGTAGTCCTCACCGTCAGTCGCAACCAGCGTCGGAATCAGAACATTTTCGAGCACCGAGCATTGCGGCAACAGATAGTGATCCTGGAAGATGAACCCGATCCTGCTGTTCCTGAACGCCGCCAGCTCGGCCTCCGGCAGATCGTACGGATTCCGGTCGTCGAGCGTGACGGTGCCGGATGTCGGCGGATCGAGCGCGCCGAGAATGTAGAGCAGCGTGCTCTTGCCGCTTCCCGACGGGCCCATGATCGCAACCGCATCCCCGCGATCGAAGCTCTGCGTGATGTCGGTCAGGATCGCCAGCGGACCGCGCGGCGTGGGATAGGACTTGCTGAGATTCGTTACTCGTAACAATGATGGCCCCTTAATAAAGTTTCCAGTTTCCAGTTGCCAGTTTCCAGTATGGTTTGTAAGTTCGCTTTTTCACGGGTCTCAAATATTTCAAACAGGGTACGCACTGGAAACTGGCAACTGGAAACTACTAAGCGATTCTGTTGTAAACATCGAGCACGCGTTCGGCCATGTTCGAGACGGAGTAATGCCGGTGGACGCCTTCGGAGCCTCTGCGTGCCAGATCGTTGAGCTGTTCCGGATTCTTCCAGAGCGAGTAGATCGCGTCGGCCAGGCTCTGCGGATCGTTCGGCTCCGAGAGCAGTCCGCCGCCCGTCTTCTCGATCACCTCAGGGAACGATCCCCAGGCCGGTTGAATCACCGGGACGCCGCTGGCCATCGCCTCGAGCACCGGAAGCCCCTTGGGTTCGGCCCAGGTCGTCGGCATCGACATGACATCGATCTTCCGGAAGAACTCGAGTTTCTCCTCGCGTTCCAGAGTGCCGCGATAATGAAACTCGCCGGCCAGGCCCGCTTCCTGCATCTTTCGTTCGATCTCTTCGAGGTAGGGTTTGTGCTCGGGCGCCAGGTAACCGGCCGCCTCGAGTCTTGCGGGAGGAAAGTCGTCGCGCTGGCGGAGAAGCCGGTAGGCCTCGGCCAGAGTATGAAGCCCCTTTTCGGGAGCGATCCTCGCGAAATATCCGACTGTGAAGCTGCCCTCTTCGCGGGGATGCGGCCGTGGCTTGATCCCGTCGTAATCCTTCAGATTTATTCCGAGCGGAACGACGTGGATCTTCTCGCGCGGGATGCCCAGATAACCGGACATGAAATCGGCGTAGTATTCGCTGACCGCGATGAAGGCATCGACATATTGCGCGTGTTCGTGGATGAGTTCGATCGCCTGGCTGTGATACGGCTCACGCATCCCGTCGAGGAAGAGGTCCTCTCCCTGAAGCGTGCAGCAGACGGGACTTCCCGTGGCCTCCTTGACCGGACGGGCCAGCCCGAGCAGCATCGAATTCTGCATGTCGATGACATCGGGTGCGGGCTGCGTCCGAAGCCAGTCGACCAGCTTGCCGATCTCCTTGCGCTGATGTCCGTGCTCGCCCCTGAGAATCGAGAGCGTCAGTTCGCACAGCGAATCCGGATCGACCGGGATCGAACGCCGGGATGCCGCATTGAGAGCGAATCGCGAATCCCACAGCCTGTCCATCCAGCGCGGAGTGTGGCGAAAGATGGCCGAATGCTGTTCGAGATAGACGCTGATCCCGCCGAAGAAGATCTTCTCGCTGCTGACGCTCGGTTCATCGGTGCGCGGCGCAGTGTAAAGCGGCAGGAGCGTCGCGTCGTGCCCCTGCCGGATCAGTTCGGCGGCCAGAGCGTTGTCTCGCAGACAGCTTCCGCAGAACATGCCGGCCGCGCCGGCCGTGATGTAGAGGATTCGCATGCCTTCGCTCTCTCGCGATCTTTCAGGCCGCGGCCGTCGCGCGCTGGAACGCGCGACGCGCGTAAAGATGCTCGAACAGGTTGCCCTCGTGCGGCTGATCCCATCCGATGACCATCGTCGGAATCGGTCCGATGTTGAGCCGATCGACCAGCGTCGAGCTGACCAGCCGCTCGATCAACCGCTCGTCCTGCGTGATCGCGGTGACGACCAGCGTCGGGCCGAGCGCCTCGGGAATCTCCTCGGGCTTGACCTCGACCACGCTCGCGAACGGGAAGAGGAACTCCCGGTTGGCCAGCGAATGCTCGTGGCTCTCGCAATGGACGACGGTCGGGAGCAGATAAGTGCAACCGTCATGCTCGACCAGTCGCGGCCCGCGCAGCTTTTCGGTCATCTCAGTCGCACCGGACTCCCTCAGCCCGGAATCGACGATCGACGAGATCCTCCGCGCGACATCGGGATTGGCGAACGGCGCGAGCAGCGCATCCGGATCCTCGACCGACCGCGGAACGATCTTCGCCAGCCGCTCGGCCAGAGCCTCCGCGATCTCGCGACCGTGCCGCGTCACCCAGACGCCCGAAGCATTGATGCATGAACGTCCGCCGTTCTCGGTGATCGACGCGACCATGACATCGAGATACTTCTCCCAGTCATCGGCCAGATCGTCGCCCAGCACGACCTTGCTGTAACCCGTCCCGTGAAGTTCGATCCGCTGATCGTTGGCGTATTTGCCGACCGAGGCCGAATCGCCGAAAAACATTCCGCGTCCGCAATACTGAAGAATCGCTCCCGACCCGCCGTGATCCGTCGGGTAGTAACTGAACGCCTCCTTCGGCACGCCGGCCTTGATCATCGCCTGCAGGATTCGATACGGCGACCACGGCTCGGAACTTCCCGGCTTGAGCACGAGCGGGATCTTCATGACGACCGACGGCACCCAGAGCGAATGAACTCCCGGCGAATTGCTCGGCAGGATCACTCCCAGCGACTGAGTCCGCGGGAAGAAACTGACCGCGTGGCCCTCGTGTACCCCGAAGCCCGCGTCGAGTATCTTCAGATCGAGCCCCCGTGTGAGACCGGAGATGACGCTGTCGATCTCCGCCATCACACCGTGGATCTTCTTCATGTTCTTGCGCACCAGGACGTGCGGCATCCCGGTCGTCGCCGACAACTGACGGACATAATCGTCCGGCGTCTGCATCTCGTCACCGACCGGCAGCGCATCGTTCATGAAATAGTCCGCCGCCCGCTTCGACATCGCGATCAGCTCGTCCGTCGTCAATCCCGTCAAAGCCTTGCGCGGCGTCTCCTGATCGACAAGATCGCGCCTGATCAGCCCCGCATTGGCCTGACTAACCTCGACGAACGTCTCGCGCGTCCTGAAATCAGGCACCCGCGCGATGTCTATGCTTCGGTACGGCTCACCCTTGCGTAATATCGGTATGTGTAACATTGATCAAGACTCCCTACGTAAGTAGAAAGTAGAAAGTAAAAAGTAGAAAGTGAAAAGCAGGTGCTCGTGATAACTATTCAATATGATTCTGAGTGAAAAGATCCTTTCTACTTTCTACTTTCTACTTTCTACTTTCTACTTTCTACTGATTAATAGACCCCTTCAACCACGCTCGTCTGCAATCGCGAGAACGGGCGCACGTTGCGGACGCCGTCCCACGGGTACTTCTCGCAGGGCAGCTCACGTTCGGCCTCGTCGCGTTCGAGAAAGCGCGGCATGAAGAACTCGCGGGTCAGGGTCGTCAGCCTGACTCGGCCGGTCTGACCGTAATCGACGATCCGTGTCGGTTCGTCCGGATCGACGACCTCGATGACGGCGCGCGGCATCGGCGGATAGTAGATGATCGCGTAGTTGTCTTCCGGCGTGAAAGGCTTGTGAACGGCCAGTCCCATGAGCGTGTTGCCGTAGGTGGGGGCGAAGTAGGCGCCCTCCATCAGTTCCTCGACGGCGAAGCGGTGGAACTGCGGCGTCATTTCAGTGCCTCCGCAGAAGACGCCTGTGATCCCCATCTTTTTGAGCGAGACCTTCTCGCACAGCGCTTCGAGCAGCTTCGGCGTGGCGAACATGCACTTGATGTTGTCATGCGCCTTGAGGATCGTCACGGCCTGGTCGATGACGTGAGACTTGTAGCGCTCCATCATCTGCATCTCGCCCATCTTGATCAGCTTGATCACCCAGCGGGGATCGAGGTCGACGCAGAAGCTGATCCCGCCGCGATGCTGCGCCAGATGCTCGACCGCCAGCCTCAACCGGCGCGGCCCCGACGGCCCGAGCATCAGCCAGTCGGCGCCCTTCGGGAAATACTCGTCCGGCAGCGTCTCGCTGAACATCTCGTAGTCGATCCTGAAATCCTCGATGCTGATTCGGGACTTCGGAACGCCGGTGCTGCCGCCGGTTTCGAAGACATAGACGGGTTTGTCCGCAAGCCCCTTTGGAACCCAGCGCCTGACCGGTCCGCCGCGCAGCCACTCGTCCTGGAAGAACCCGAATTTGTCGAGATCCTCGTAAGCGTGCACCTCTTTTCGCGGATCCCAGTCGAGCTTCGAGGCGAAATCAAGCCAGAAAGGCGACCCCGTCTCCGGATTGAAATGCCACTCAACCATCTCCCGGACATGCGCGTCCAGCTTATCTTTCCATTCCTGACTCTCTTTTCCGGCTATTGCTGACATTGGATTAATCTACCTTTCATCATTGATTCATAAGTACAAAGTATAAAGTACAAAGTACAAAGAATCGGAAGTACATATTCTTTCTGATGTCAGGACACTTTTTCGTCCCGAGAGGGACGGTTGAAAATAGCCCGGGCG
>CALBSU010000475.1 GCA_937967285.1 uncultured Acidobacteriota bacterium | reverse complement strand
TCCTCTCCGAGATCCTCGCGATGAACAATCCCCGCATCGATCAGGTCTTCCCGGGGTTCAATCCCCAACCTTCAGGGATAGTAAAAGTAGAAAGTAAAAAGTAAAAAGTAGAAAGTAGAAAGTGCGAAAAAGGGTAGCTCTGCACTTTCTACTTTCTACTTTCTACTTTTTACTTTCTACTTATTCCTTCAGGAATTTCTTCGTTTCATCCAGGAAGAGATCGAGCTGGTCGTGGTGGACCCAGTGCCCGGCGTTGGGTACCTTGACCAGCCGGTGATTTCTAATCACCTGAGCGCGGCCGTCCGATTCGGGATCGACCGCCCAGCTCTCCATTCCCCAGAAGAGCAGCACCGGGCAGCTTATATGCCCGAGGATCTCGCGCGCATCGTCGATGTTCTGACCGTACGGCGGGAATCCGCGAGCGAAGTTGTCGAACTTCCAGATCAGCGAACCGTCCGAATTCCAGTTTGTGCCGTGGAGCGTCAGGTGCCGGGCAACCTCGTCCGAGAGATGAGGATTGGCCTCCTTCATCCGGTTGACCGCGCTCTCGAGGTTCGGATAGGTGTGAGGCTCGCGCTTTTCGGTGCTCCGGACCTGCTCGATCCAGTTGCGCATCCGTTCCGAGGCCGGCCGGTGGATCTTGTGGTTGGGCGGAGGCCCGAGCCCCTCGATCGCAACCAGCTTTTTTACCCTGTCCGGATAGACGCCACCGTAATGTAGCGCGATGATCCCGCCCAGACTGTGGCCGATCAGATAGATCGGATAATCATTTATTACATCGGCCAGCGCGGACAGGTCGAGCACGTGCTCGGCGATCGTGTAGAGCGCGCCCGGCGCCCAGGCGCTGTTGCCGTGTCCGCGCAGATCCAGCGCATAGACGTGAAAATCCTCGCACAGCGCGCGCGCCACCCAGTCCCAGTTCCGAGCGTGATCCAGTCCGCCATGAACAAGGATCATTGCAGGCTTGCCGTTCCTGCCCCAGTCCCAGAATTGCAGTTTCAGGCGATGAGAATAAAAATAGTGAGAGACGGGTTCCAAGATATGAATCCTCCTTCGGCAGGCATGCTAACGCGACGGATTATCATCGGCAAGAATTCAGGGGAATTATGATCGCTGTCTTCACTTCAAATTTTCGGATTAAATTGTTGAAAAATTTGGATTTTTGGCCGACCTCGCCTCACTGCCTCCGGCGCTTTACTCAAATGCTCTTGTAAGTCTAATAATTACTTTAGTTAAGGTGTTCTAATCGTTCGACTTTTCGAGGCCCCGGGGTTGTAGGGGGGTGGAACGCATCTTGCCTGTTAAATTCTGAAAATAAAATCAAAAAAGCCGTAAGGAGCCGGTGTCCGAGATGAAGCAGAAGATACCGGTCGAATAGAACCGTCAACCGGTCAAGAAGCGGCGAGATCGAACCCACTCAGAACCCGACTCTGACGGAAAAGCGTCAGACCTTTCGACAATCCAATCAACCCATTCAGGAGAATCAGGGTATATCGTCTGTGTAATCGACAGGCGAGAAGCTGACTTTCCGCAAAGCTGAGAGGGAGAGAGAAATCCTGCCCTCCGGATCATACATTTTTGAGAAGGGCCATTCCAATTTCATACAGAAGACCGGATCGGATGAGGCAGGGAGAGTCCTGCCGGATCATCGTCTCGGGGAGCAGTGTATGTCGGAATAAGGAGAAAGCGATGAGAAACGGATTGAGTAAAAGACCATTCCTGGCGGTTGTAATAATAATGTTGTTCTGGTGTCAGGCGGCCGGTCAGACGGGGACGTCGCGCGTGACGGGGCTGGTGCAGGACATCAACGGAGCGATAG
>CALBSU010000474.1 GCA_937967285.1 uncultured Acidobacteriota bacterium | reverse complement strand
CAGCGATAAATCGCTGGGCTATTTTCGTTTGGCCCTCCGGGACATTTTGATAAGTATCCCGACATCAGGTTGAGCAGCAGTAATTACTCTGAGCCGCGATAACCTGCCTCTGGCTTAACTCAATAACCCCACATGCTGCCACCATTAGTTACATCCAATTTTTGTAATACGAAAATCTGAACCGGGATACGAAAAGATGAAAGTTAGTCATCTCTTATCCCGGCGATTTTGATTTAAGTATTGATGGAGTTGATGTTTGGACGGAAGTTATCCAGTGAGTTAGTCAGGGAACGGGTTTTGCTTTAGAGGTGTCAGGTTCAGAACGAAAGAATCGATAAACAGATACAAAAAACTGTAAATCGAGATCATAAATGAAATCGAAGTGTATGAAGGAGGTTTGAAACCATGAACAGGACGATGAGGTTAATTGCCGCATTCGTGTTGCTGATGGGCGGGTTTGCGGGACAGGCCGCTGCGCAGGCGACATCCGGCACGATCTCGGGCGTGGTGAGCGACGAAAACCAGGCCGTGATCTCGAATGCGACTGTCACGGTCCGCAACGTCGGCACGAACGAATCGCGATCGACGGTGACGGATACCGAGGGGCGCTACAGGTTCCCCAATCTGCCGATCGGCAATTATGAAGTTACAACCGAGGCGACAGGGTTCTCGAAGTATGTTCGGACCGGCGTCCAGTTGCTGCTCAATCAGGAAGCGGTGGTCAACATACTGCTCAAGCCGAGCGGTCTGCAGGAAGTTGTCACGGTTGAGGAGAACGCTTCGCTGCTCAACGTGAGCAATGCAGAAGTGAGCACGCGGTTCGATTCGAAGCGGCTTTCGGAGCTTCCGCTTGCGCCGAACCGGAACGTTCTCAACATCGCGCTTTCGGCGGCGGGAGTCAGCCAGCTCGGAAGCGGCCAGACGGGATTCGCATCCGGCGGAGTCAACTTCTCCGTCAACGGGATGCGCCTGCGGTCGAACAATTTCATGCTCGACGGGCAGGACAGCAACGATCCGAGCGTGACCGGATCGCAGCAGCCGATCAACAACCCCGATGTGGTGCAGGAGCTTCGGCTGATCACCAACCAGTTCGCCGCCGAGTACGGCCGCGCCGCCGGATCGGTGGTCAACATCGTGACCAAGTCGGGATCGAACAACCTTCATGGATCAGCGTTCTGGTTCAACAACAATGAGGTCTTCAACGCGCTGAGCAACCTCGAGAAGCGTGCGGGCTTCACCGAAGCGCCGCGCCGTAACGAGAATCAGTTCGGCGGCACGCTGGGCGGTCCGATCATCAAGGACCGGACATTCTTCTTCGGTTCATACCAGCGCTGGACCGACCGCCAGCTCGGCGCCGGATTCACGATCAACGGCGCGCCGACTGAGGCGGGTCGTCAGATTCTTCAGACCCAGGCCGGCAACAGGCCGCAGGTCGCGGCGCTGCTTCAGTTCCTGCCGGCGGCTCAGACCGCGAACGGGCAGACTGCTTCGTTCACGGTCAACAACCAGACCTTCACGGTTCCGCTCGGTTCGCTGACCGGATCGAACTCGATCGTCTTCAACAGCCACCAGTGGTCGACGCGCATCGATCACCGCTTCAACGAGAAGCACAGCATCAACGGCCGTTACTTCTTCAGCGATGCATTCAACGGCGGCAGCGGACAGGCTACGCCGAGAGGGCTGGCAACCATCAATCCGGCCCGCACTCAGTCGGCCAACATCGGCTTCACCAGCATCCTGACCGACCGTCTGGTCAACGAGGTGCGCGTCGCCTATCAGCGGCTCGGCACGGTGACCAATGCCGAGGATCCCTCGTCCGAGCAGATCCCGTCGATCGAGATCAACGAGCTCGGTCTGGTCGGATTCAACGCTGCGGCCAACCGCACGGCGATCGGACTGGCGGTCAATCTGCCGCAGTTCCGGTTCAACAACACTTATCAGATCATCGACAACCTTTCGTACACCCGCGGCAGCCATGCCATGAAGTTCGGCATCGACCTGCGCCGGGTTCAGGTCAAGAGCTTCTTCCTGCCGACGATCCGCGGCAGGCTGCTCTATTCGACGCTCAATGATTTCGTGGCCGACCGCGCCATCGCTTCGGCGGTCAACAGGCCGGTCACCGGCGGGCAGGAGATTCAGTACTACAACTGGTACGATAATTTCTTCTACGCCCAGGACGAGTGGCGCGTGACGCCGAACTTCACGCTCAGCTTCGGCCTGCGCTATGAGATCCCGGGCAACTCGATCGAGTCGCTGGTGCCGGTCAGCGAGAGCATCCTGGCGGCCAACGGCAACGATCAGCGTTTCGCTTTCACTCCGGTTCCGGGGCGCGACAACAACAACTTCCAGCCGCGCCTTGGATTCAACTGGAATCCGCGGACCAGCGAAGACGGGATAGTCGGACTCCTGACCGGCGGAGACAAGACCGTCATTCGCGGCGGATATTCGCGCACCAACGATTACGGGTTCATCAACATCAACCTCAACATCGCCAGCGCGTTTCCGTTCGTGGCGGCGCTCAATCCGGCTCTGACCGATGCATTCACGAATCTTCAGAATGCGACGTTCACCGGCAATCCGCTGCTCATCACGCGGACGATCGTGTCCGAGGATTTCCGTTCGCCCTACGCCGATCAGTTCAGCCTCGAGGTTCAGCGCGAGCTGGCCAAGGACTGGATCATGCGCGTCGGTTATGTCGGGACGAAGGGGACGGCGCTCTTCATGACGGTCGACGGCAATCCGGCTCTGCCGCGCAACAGCCGCACCGACCCTCTGGTCCGCCAGGATCCGACGCGCGGCGTGATCCGCGAGCGCGCCAATGCCGGTTCGTCGATCTACCACTCGATGCAGATCAGCCTCGACAAGCGGCTGAGCCAGAACTTCAGCATGGGTCTCCATTACACGTGGAGCTCGTTCATCGACAATGCGTCGGAGATCTTCAACCCGCAGCCGCAGGGTGAGGTCGCGGTTCCTCAGGATTCGTTCGATCGCAATTCCGATCGCGCGCGTTCGAGCTACGATCGCCCCCATCGCATCACCGGAAACCTGGTCTATGAGTTTCCGTTCTTCCGCGACCAGCAGGGATGGGTCGGGCATGTTCTGGGCGGATGGCAGGCCAATGCCTTCTTCACGCTCCAGAGCGGCACTCCGTTCACCGTGCTCAACGGCGCGGATCCGACGGGCGCCCTCCAGGGCATCGACGCCCTGGTCGGCAACGCGATCCGTCCCAACCTGAACACGACACTCGATCTTTCGAGCATGTCGATCATCGAGATCCTCAAGGCCGGAGGCGCGAGCCTCTTCTCGCCGCTGCCCTCCTCGGGAGTCCGCGTCGGTAATGCGGGCAGGAATATCCTCCGCGGCGACGGCATCCAGAACCTCGACTTCGGCATCATCAAGAATACGAGGATCCGTGAGGGCCACCAGCTCCAGTTCCGTGCCGAACTCTACAACGCGACCAATACTCGCAACTTCGGTACGCCGAACTCCTTCGTCAATGCCGGCGCCAACTTCCTCAACCAGTGGGCGACCAACGGCGGAAACCGCCGCATTACGATGGGACTGCGTTACACCTTCTAATCAGGACTTCCGCTGATTCGGCGGAATCTATATTCCAATTGGGGCGGATCGATCCGCCCCAATTGCTTTTTAAACGTAACTGCTCAGCCTGTTCTGAGCCCGCGGCAGTGAGCGTCTGAATTTAGC
>CALBSU010000473.1 GCA_937967285.1 uncultured Acidobacteriota bacterium | reverse complement strand
ATAACGATGAACGGTATCCTAGCATTGCTCCCGGAATTTATACACTATGGGATCCTTACGTTGTACCCGTCGTCACCGACATTGACGGTCAGGCTGATCTCCCCGTCCATATTCTCGACCTCGACAAAGACGTTCCCGGCCGACGAATTGCAGCGAATATCGGTCATGATCTCATCAAAGGCCCGCATCACTCTGTCTTCGATATCAGGTCCGATGCCTGAGAGTCCGGCTCCGGCGCTCATGAAATTGATCCCGAAGTCGCCGACCACGCCGGAGTCGAGCATGTATCGAGCGAATGCGGCGTGCAGGCCGGCCCTGCTCCGACGCGGCGCGCCGGTCGAATCCGCCCGATGAGGCCGTACCAGATCATGACTCATAAATACCTGCTCCGAATTCAGTTTCGAGTAGTGCTGTTTTCCCATATTGTCCTTTCTTATCTTCAGTCTTCTTGTGGACGGAATCATCCCGTCATCCGAGGTACTGCCAACACACTCTGTGCAATCTGATTCGGGGATATCCTGACTTCCCGCATGGCGATCGAGCCAGACACTGATCCCAGTGCTTGGGAATTTCGGACTATGTCTTAATATTCTGGAGGACTGATACTGCCGGGACTACACACTTCTCAGATCTATGTAAAGATGCTTTACCGGATTTATCCTGGTTGGTGCATGTGAAAAACATCCGAATCACGTTTATGATCCCGGACGGCTTTCCGGTAAAGTATTGATCGGACATCTCTGTATCCGACTTTCGGGATGGTAGCCGGATAAGAGACAGGATACAAGTAAATAATCGATCAGGATCGAAAATTGATATGATCAAATCAACGTTCGACGCGGAGCAGAACATCATCGCCCGTTGATCCATTGTCCGGCGGAGGCGGCGGAAGGACCACGACGGCTGAATCGAGATCTGAATCGACGTGTCTCGGCCTGACTGCGGCGTCACCGTTTCCAGTCGATCCTTCGTTCAGCGCGGCTGCGATTGCCGCGACATTCATCGAAACCGGCGTCCGGGCAGCGGCATTTACCGAGATCAGAAGAAATATTGACAATGCCAGCAATCTGAAACCGAAAAGAAAAGGCCTGAAAACACCTGAGGACACACGAATGGGATCGTTATCGAGATACATCTCGGATGGTTCCTTTCATCAATAGGTTGAAATATTGGGAGGCAGCTGAACCGGAGCGCATCGACGGATAGTCGAAAAGGCGGGGGGAACATCGGCAGCCGGTCCTCTCGATTGGGATTTTGAAAACCGGACCTGAATAATGTATAAAAAAAAGTGATGGTTACAAGGTGTAACCCATATAATGCCGAAGCAATCAGATGAGTCCCCTCATCACCTTGTACCCATCACCTGTCAATGTTAAATGCAATCAGCTCGTCCGGATTGCATTTGAGAACTGCAGACATTCAGAGCAGGGTCTCAGACGCCACGGAAGCAGTCCGGCTTTCAGGATACGGGTAGCGAAGAGCCGGATTACGTCCGATCGGTAAAAGTTCCTTACTTTAAATCACCTGAATCACTGTCAGAATGCCTGAGCCTCCTGACTACGAATGCAATACTACCGGAGACCGGCTCGGGACAGCGTGTCATTTTCGAAACCCTGAAGTCGGGTCGTCACTGGGGGAAGAGGTCCGCATGAAGGCGGATATGCTTCGGTCATTCCGAAGCAGCAACCGGCCGGGAATTCAGAGGGGTGCGCCTAGTTGAAGAATGACGCCGATATCAGAAGAACGAGAGAGAGCAGGCTGGAGAAGGCTTTCGACCTGGCCTGCTACATACTCGGAGACGGCGAACTCGGCTCACAGGTCGCAATGAACTCCGTGCTCAGGCTGGAGACCGTCGCGCGGGCGCAGGATCGACGTTTTTACTATACGCCGACCGGCCGCAGCGCCGGCTCGCAGAGTCACGGCATACGCGCCAGAAACCTGATCATCCTCAACGAACACCACCTTCTGCAGTCGATCATCTACGACGAAACGGAAAAGCATGAAAAACTGATCGAGAGCAGTCAAAAAAGTATTGACGAAAAAAGATTCCTGGTGCATTTTATTAAGCATCTCGTCAAAATCACCCTGAAGCACAATTCATTTTATGTCACCCTGGGCTTGTCTCGCCTGCTCTTCAATTACTCCACCGCCGAAGCGGCGGAGATATACAATCTGATCATTCAGGATCCGTCAAGGGTCAAGGATGATTATTACTGGCGGTCGCGCAAGGCGCGGCTGATGAATCAGATCAAGGACCGGTTCGGACCTCTCCTCCAGGTGACTCGCGTTTCGAAGGGAGAGGAACGATTCGTCTCCGACCCGGAGTCGGCGGATAAATATCAACTGGTCCGCGAGAGTCTGGAAAAGTTCATGCCGTGGGGATCGGGTTGTCCCCTGCCACAGGGGCGATCACCGATCGACGGCGAGATAGAGAGTCTGGCGTTCCGGGGCGGCGATCCCGATGATGAGCACGGGATAGAGATTTCGCGGATCCATGCGCTGATGCATGGCGAGTGCTTCGAGCGGATCGTCGCCGGATTGAACTATGATCCTCCGATCGAACGACTGGAGCTGCCGCGCTTCTTCAACGATGATGATCGGGGCGATCGAAAGCAGGTTGAGGCAAATATGGAGCAGAGAGAAATCAAGGAGCTGTCACGCAGGATCGACGAGTACCACAGCACACGGGATCAGGCGGATCCCGAGGAACTGCGCATTCTGGTCAATGGTCGGGAATACTGCACGCTCTCGCCGGTCGAGTCGAAGAGGATCGATCTGGATCTGGATGACGATGCGGACATGATCGAGGTCCGGACCGTGCCGGAGGAGGGCAACCTGCTGCTGGCGACGCATTATATCGACTACGGCATTCTGACGACGGCGAAAGAACCAATCGAATACTCGACCAGACTGAAGCGCGGGCAGAAAGTGACATTCTTCGTCGAGCCGGCGCGCGAGTCGGTCGATGAGCGGCTCCATTTCCGGATCGGAGTGGGATACCGGGAAACGAATCCGCTGCGCGCCGCACGGCTGGAATGGCGCAGGCTGAGCCGAACAATCGGCGTGTCCGATCCGGGTCTTTCCCAGGCGCTACGATTCGCCCTGCCGGCGGCAATGGCCGCGTTTACGATCGGGGGCGTGTGGCTCTACATCGATCAGATGGACCG
>CALBSU010000472.1 GCA_937967285.1 uncultured Acidobacteriota bacterium | reverse complement strand
CCAGTTTCCAGTTTCCAGTTTCCAGTTTCCAGTTTCCAGTTTCCAGTAAGGATACACGCGTTCTGAAAAGTTGTTAAATTTGTAACCATGCATTCTTAAAAATCGTGCCATAACTGGAAACTGGAAACTGGAAACTGGAAACTGGAAACTGGAAACTTAAAAACTGTTTCCCTGTTGACAATCTCCCGGCGAAGGAGTATATTTCGCAGCGTGATGGTGAAACGGGTGAGAATCAAGCCGAGCATCGAGGAGCAGGCGCTGATCAGGTTGATGAGGACCGGCGACCGGATGTGGCGCGCGTCGGACGAGCACTTCTCGAAGTGGGGCATGACGGACAATCATTACAATGTCCTGCGGATTCTCAACGGTGCGGGCGAACCGATCTCGCAATCTGAGATCGGGCGGCGCATGCTCTCGTCCCGTGCCAATGTGACCAAACTGGTCGATCTGCTCGAAGGCCGCGGATACGTCAAGCGGCTCGCCTGCGGCGACCGGCGGGTCAACCTGGTGGCCCTCACCGAGGACGGCGCCGGCTTTCTCGAAACTTCTCTCGAGGACGTCCAGCAACACGCCTCGCGCTCTCTCGAACCGCTCAACCGGGACGAGATCAAAACGCTCTTCCGCCTCCTCGGTAAACTCTCCGGGGAGTCGTAACGGCCGCTTTTTTTGCCTTTAATGTTAAGTAGTTGACAATTGAACGATTAACAATTGAGAAAAGGAAGGTAAAAGACACATGTTGAGAAAGTTTTTAGGAACGGACGGGGATATTCTGCCGCTGATTGCGCGTTTGACGCTGGGTTTGGTGATATTGCCGCATGGAGCGCAGAAGCTGCTGGGGTGGTTTGGCGGCTACGGTTTCAGCGGGACGATGGAGGCGATGACCGGGATGGGATTGCCGGCTGTGGCTGTCTTTCTGGTGATCATGGCGGAATCGTTCGGAGCGCTGGGCCTGATCCTGGGATTTCTGACGAGGCTGGGAGCGTTCGGAGTCGGTATGGTGATGCTGGGGGCGACGTTGATGGTCCATGTGCAGAACGGGTTTTTCATGAACTGGTACGGGCAGCAGAAGGGCGAGGGGTTCGAGTATCACTTGCTGGCGATGGGGCTGGCGCTGATCCTGCTGATCCGCGGGGGAGGGAAGTATTCGGTTGACGGGATGATAATGAGTAAAAAGTAAAAAGTAGAAAGTAGAAAGTGGGAGCGATGGGCCAAAAATTGGAGGTTACAGACATGCAGATCATCAGAGCGAAAGACAGGTTCCATCTCGAGAGCGATTGGCTTTCGGCATACTGGCTGTTCAGTTTCGATCGCTACTACGATCCGAACAACATGATGTTCGGGCCGTTGCGGGTCTTCAATCACGACTGGATCAAGGGCGGGGCGGGCTTCCCGACGCATCCGCATCGCGAGATGGAGATCGTGACATATGTGCTGGAAGGTGAGTTGGCTCACAAGGACAGCACCGGCGGTCGTGGCATCATCCATGCCGGCGAGGTGCAGCGGATGACGGCCGGGACGGGGATCGCGCATTCCGAGCTCAACGCATCGGAGAAGATTCCGGTCCGGCTGCTGCAGATGTGGGTCCTGCCCGAGAGGGAGGGGTTGACTCCGTCATACGAGCAGAAGCAGTTCACGGTCGAGCAGCGGACCGGTCGCCTGCTTCCGATCGCCGCCGGAGGCGATGCGCCCGGAGCGGTCAAGGTTCATCAGGACGTGACGTTTTACGTTTCGCGGCTCAATTCCGGAGATGCGGTTGAGCACGAGCTGAAGGCGGGACGGCGGGCGTTTATTTACGTGATCGAGGGCGGGGTTGAAGTCAACGGCGAGAAGCTCGAGACGGGAGACCAGGCGCGGATCACCGAAGCGGGCCGGCTGGCGATCTCAGCGGGCGCTTCGAGCGAGCTGATACTGATCGATCTGCCCTGACCTGCGGATCGAAACCGATAACAATTGAGAAGGAGATTTATGAGCAGATTCAAGGGGAAGACGATCCTGGTGACCGGCGGGACGAGCGGGATCGGGCTGGCGACGGCCGAGCGCCTCGTCTCGGAGGGAGCGAAGGTCATCATTACCGGAACGAACGAGGACCGGCTCAAGGCGGCGCAGAGCCGTCTGGCCGGAGTGATCGCGATCAGGAACGATGCGGGGGATGCGCAGGCGGCCGGGCAGTTGGCGGCCGAGATCGAAAAGCATGCCGGCCGGCTCGACGGGGCATTTCTGAACGCCGGTTTCGGGAGGTTCCTGCCGGTCGAGCATGTTACGGCTGAGGAGTTCGACGCGCAGTATGCAGTCAACGTGAGGGGGCCGCTGCTGCAGGCGAGGGCGCTCTCCCCGCTCCTCAACGATGGGGCGGCCGTTCTGCTCAACACGTCTGTCGCGCAGAACGTCGGCATGGCCGGAGCGGCGATCTACGCCTCGACCAAGGGCGCGCTGAGAACTCTGACCCGCGTTCTGGCGCGCGAGTTCGCTCCGCGCAAGGTGCGCGTCAACGCGGTCAGTCCGGGGCCTGTCGAATCGAACTTTTTCGACCGGACCGGACTGCCGGAACAGGCGATCAAAGAGTTCGGTTCGGCGGTTCTGAGTAAGGTTCCGCTCGGGCGCTTCGGTCGGCCGGAAGAGGTAGCATCGGTCGCGGCCTTCCTCCTCTCGGACGAGGCCTCCTTCGTGACCGGATCGGAGTACGTGGTCGACGGAGGCATGACCGAAGTCTGAATCTGATCACTTGACCTCAGAACAGAGCTGATTTAATTGAACAACTCTCCGTGAAATCTCTGTGCCCTCAGTGTCTCGGTGGTTTATTTCACCGCAGAGACACAGAGGGCGCAGAGGTCTCACGGAGATTCCGGAATCCGGGATCATCCGGAGTAAACCGATCTACGGGAATCGACAATGAACGAAACACTCAGACTGATCAGGGAAAGAATATCGACCAATCATTTCGACACGACCAGGCGGCTGACGCCGGACGAGATCCGCGAGCTGGTCGAATATGCGTCAGAGGCGCCGTCATCCTACAACATTCAGCACTGGCGGTTCGTGGCCGTGACCGAACCGGAGGCGAAGGCGCGGCTCAAGGCGCTCTCATACAATCAGCAGAAGGTCGAGGACGCCTCGGTCACGTTCATCGTACTCGGCGATCTGCGCGGTCACGAGCATATGCCGGAGATCGCCGCGGCCGCTGTCGAGGCGGGAGTGATCGACGAGAAGCGCGCCGGAAGCTGGGTCAGCACGACTCACAAGCTGTATGCGGACAATCGGCAGTTCGCCAGGGACGAAGCGATCCGCGGCGCGACGCTGGCCGCGATGACGCTCATGATCGCCGCGCAGGCGCGGGGGCTTTCGAGCGGTCCGATGATCGGCTTCGATCCGGAAGGCGTCAAGCGCGAATTCGGAATACCAGATCGGTATCTTCCGGTGATGCTCCTGACGGTCGGTTACCCGGCCCCGGGAAACTCGCCGCGCAAGCCCCGCCTCCCGGTCGACAGCGTCCTCGCATTCGAAGACGGCTCCGGCCTCGAATCCTGATCCCGAAACCCTTCCTGACACAAATAATTGACTTCCACAGGCCTGATCGCTAAAATCCACGCTGATTAGCGATCAGGCTTGAATTTTACATAACATGCATCAGTCCTCCGCGCAGGCTGGCGGGGGAATTTTCTCAATCCCTTCTTATTATTTACCCACGATCACTTGAACTGACCTGGTTATATGCGGCTACTGGCAGTAGATGACGGCAACAGAGTTGGTGAAGGCAGAACGCTGATTTCGGCATTGGCGGGTCATCCCCATATCCCGGGTTACGGATACAGGTTCATCGGATTCGAGAGGGAAGAGCGATTTTACGATTTCGGCGAGGTCCGGCGGGAATCGCTGCGCCGCGCTGCCCATCTTGCATCGGCGGGTCTGGTCAAGGGCGACCGCCTGGCGATCATGATCGTCGAGGCGCATGAATTCGTGCTGACTTTTCTGGGCGCGGTTCATGCCGGGATCGTTCCGGTGCCGATATCGCCGCCGATGACGACCAAATCCGGCGACAGTTATCTGGCGACGGTGGGAAGGATCGTCACGCAATCCGGCGCGAAGCTGCTGGTCACGACGGAATCGACGAGGAGTTACGCGATCGGGGCGGCGATTCCGAAGGAAGTGAAGGTTGCGACGGTCGGCGAGCTCTTCGACGGCGATGCGCCTGACTTCACGCCTCCGCCGATCGGACCCGATGACATCTGTTTTCTGCAGTACACGTCGGGCTCCACGACAGCTCCTCGCGGAGTGATGGTGACGCACGCCAATCTGATCAACAATACTTCGCATTTCTTCGGACCTCACGGTTTCGATCGGAGGACCGAAGACATCGGGATCAGCTGGCTTCCCCTCTATCACGACATGGGGTTGATCGGTTTCATCCTCGGGCCGCTGATCCACAACGGTCCGGTGATCATTCTGCCGACCACCTCATTCGCACGGGATCCGAGGATGTGGCTGCGGGCGATCGACAAGTACCGCGCGACGATCACCTATGCTCCGAACTTCGCATACGGACACGTCCTCAAGCGGCTGCGCGATCAGGACCTCGCGGAACTGGATCTGAGCTGCTGGCGTATCGCCGGATGCGGCGCCGAACCGATCCATGCCGCAACGCTGAGGGCGTTTGCCGAGCGGCTCGCGCCGGCGGGCTTCAGCGCCGAAGCCTTCGTTCCGAGTTACGGGATGGCGGAGGCGACGCTGGCCGTCACCAACAGACGGCAGGGAGATGCCTTCCGGACTCTCAAATTAGACGCCGGGCAACTCAGGCAGGGTCGGGCACATCCGATTGCCGAAGATAACAATGGCAAAGCCGTCGAGATCGTCTCGTGCGGTCGCTGGTTTTCGGATTTCGAGGTCAGAATAATCGACTCCGGGGGCCGTACCCTTGAAGACCGGCTGGTCGGAGAGATTATCGTCCGGGGCCCGAGCGTGGCTGCGGGGTATTTCGACAATCCGGGAGCGACCGCAGAAACGTGGCGCGACGGATGGCTCCACACCGGCGATCAGGGATTCACCGATGCCGGGGAGCTCTTCATCTGCGGGCGCAACAAGGAGCTGATCATCATCCGCGGAGCCAACTACTATCCGCAGGATATCGAATGGCAGGTCCGCGACCTGCCCGGCGTCCGGCGCGGAAACGTCTGCGCATTCAGCATCGAAGAGAGTGAGCAGGAGCGGCTGATCATACTGGTCGAGGCCGATCCGCGGGAATCCGAGGGGCTCGAAAAAGCGGTCAGGACCACAATTCAGGAGACCATGGGGATCGAGGTCCATCGCGTCATGCTCGTTCCGTCGGGCACTCTGCTTCGCACCACCAGCGGCAAACTGCGCCGCAACGGAATGAAACAACTTTACGAAAGCGGACTGATCGAACCGCTTGAACCTCGATCCGAGCCGCCTGATGCCGGGAATTGATGCCGTGCAGGTGAACATGTCCGGAACAACGAAAGGAAAGGTTTCAACTTGTCAACTCAGGAAGATATCGCTGTCACATATGATGTCTCGAATGATTTTTTCAAGCTCTGGCTCGATCGCCGGATGGTCTATTCCGGCGCCCTCTTCGAGGGGACTGACGACCTCGAGCAGGCGCAGACCAACAAGCTCAGGTTCTTTCACGACAAGACGCGCCTGACCCCTCAGAGTCGCGTGCTCGACATCGGTTGCGGCTGGGGCAGCCTGATGGAATTCCTCTCCGTCGACATGGGAGTCGGCGATGTCAACGGAATCACCCTTTCGAATGCCCAGTACGATCTCGTCAAGGCGAAGAATCTGCCCGGCGCAACGGTCGATTGCATCTCATACCTCGAATACCAGCCCGCGGAGAAGTTCGACGCGATCATCAGCATCGGCATGTTCGAGCACATCGCAACGCCCGAGCAGGCTCGCAGCGGAGAGCATGTCGCGCTCTATCGCGAATATTTCCGCCTGGCGCGCGAATGGACACGGCCCGGCGCATATTTCGGCCTGCAGAGCGTGATCGGCGCGCTCTATCCGCGCAATCGTCAGGAACTGCGCGATATCGCCTGGGGTACCTACACCATCTTCCCCGGAGCGATCACTCCGCGACCCGAGGTGATCTTCCAGGCCGTCAACCCGTACTGGGAGGTCATGGAGTTCTACACGCGCCGCGAACACTACGCCAAAACCACCGCCGAGTGGGCCCGCCGGCTGGAGGCGAACGAGGCCCTGATCCGCGAACGCTGGGGCGACCGGGTCTTCGAGGACTACAAACGCTATCTGTGGGGCTGCGTCATGGCTTTCGAGAAGGGCTATCAGTCGCTCGCCCAGGTGATCCTGCGCCGGATCGACTGAGCGG
>CALBSU010000471.1 GCA_937967285.1 uncultured Acidobacteriota bacterium | reverse complement strand
GAGCCGAATGTAGAAAGGCCTGCTCGCTCCCTTGCCCTGTTTCTGCCATTCGTAGAAACCATCGGCCGGAATCAGGCAGCGTCTTGCGGCGAATGCGCGCCGGAAGCTGGGCTTCTCGGCCAGAGTCTCCGCCCGGGCGTTGATCATCCGGTTTCCGATCGCCGGATCTTTGGCCCAGAACGGGATCAGCCCCCACCGGCAGGCGAATAATTCGCGCCCGTCACCCTGCCTGACAGCCGCCAGAGTCTGAGACGGCGCGATGTTGTACCTCGGCTGAGCGATCAGATCGTCCGGGTCGACCTCGAACCGCTCGACGACCTCCTCGGGTTTGTGTCGCTGAGTGAATCTTCCGCACATTACTTGAACTCCATGGCCGCGAAACTGACGACAGACTGTTCGTCGATGTTCCACTGATCGTATCTGATCAGGCTGCCGCGCGCATCCGGGACCGCCTGCATGAAGGTGTAGATCGGAGAGTATCCGCACCACTTCAGACGCTCCTGCTCTTCACGCATCTGCTCGTAGAACTCTGCGGCATCTCCAGCGCAGACGCTCTCGAGCCTCTCCCTGTCATCCGCTTCGATCTCCGCCATCTCTTCGCTCCCGACCACGGCCGTGAAGTCGTCTCCGTACCTGCGACCGACGTGAGCCAGATCCACCCCGAGCACCCACAGCGGATCATGCTCTGCGGCCAGCTCGCCCAGCGCATCGAAGAACCTGTAAACTTTGTCGTCGCGCTCCGGCGCTTCTCCCGTCGCCATCGACCTGACGAAGGGACCGCACAGGATCGGCAGGATCCTGAAATCCGATCCGAGGAGATGCTGCAGAAAGATGCACTGGAACTCGATCGAATGCTCAATAGCGTGGCAGTAGTCCTCCATCAGGACGGCTTCGCCACCGCTCGCCTCGAGCCTGTCGATCAGCTCGAGATCCGGTCTCAGCACTCCGAGCGGGGTCTCGAATGTCTTGCGCGTCAGTCCGAACCTGTCCGGCTCTCCGTAATGAGACGTTCCGAGGATGATGACTGTCTTCTCCCGCGCCGACTCCCTTAATTTTCCGTTCAGCCGTCCATATGCCGCGGCGTAGCTCTGCCAGCCTCCCCACGGACTGACATGCGGAGCCGCGATCCCTCTCAAATCCTCCCCGCCGGCCGCGCCAAAGCCGTTCAGGTATCCCGCCAACTGCTCTGTCAGCCCCGATGCTTCATCGGCATACCCCGATCCCGAATGGACGGGCATTCGCACCGATGCCGCCGCGAACTCGGAATGGCGCTCATCCCTCATCCGTTCCCATTCCTCGGTTTCGAGAAACCCATTGTCCTGCAGAGCCCTCAGACACGACTCGATCACCTCCCCCGGCACGATCTCTCCCGCCAGCCGCGAAAGCTCCGCCTGCAGGTCCAGCGTCGTGCTCTCACCGTCGAACAGTACCAGCCCCGCCGCCAGCAGCGGAGGAACGATCAATATCTCCTCCGTGTAACGGTACGGATCCCTGATCAACAGCCCCGGCCGCTCAGATACCGGCGACGGCATCAGGTCCAGCCCCCTCCTCAACCTCGGCAACCTTTTACTCATACACCCCTTGAATTTGAAACAGTTTTTGTCTACCCTACGTATTTGCTTGTGCCAGTTATTATATTGATATTAAAAGAACTTAGCTTGTTTTAATGTTTGTCGTTCTAATTTAGTGGGAAACTGATGATACGTTATTTCGCAGTAATTTGCCTTATCCTGATCCTGGCTCCGACCGAGGGGCTGGCTCAGAAATCCCGGGTCAAGAAAGCCCGGGCTTCAAGAAACGTACCCGCCAAAAAGCAGGTTACGGAACCCGTGACCGAACCAACACAGGACCTGAAAGCTCTTTCGGACGAAGCCAGTAAGTCCCGCGCGCGACTCCTCGAGGCCTCTGAAAGCTATCGTGAAAGCCTGGATAAACTGCTCGCCCTTCAGAAGAAGGACGCCGAGCGGGTTCAGTCCTCGGTCGAAAAGAATCGCAAACTGCTCGAAATGGGGCTGATAGCCAGGCGCCAGCTCGATGAAAGCGAGCTCGAACTGGCTTCTGTCAACGACAAACTCGGCGACGTGGAGAAGCAGATTCTGGCGCTCGACAACCTTGTCGCCGAGGTCAGGCTGGCCGAAGAGGCCGACAGGGAAGCAGCAAGCGAGCAGTTCAAGATCAGGTCGACCGGCCGGCTGGTCAGATACGTCGGATCCTCACGCTGGGCGATGAGCGATTTCACCAAGGTCGACGCATTCTTCAGGCTCAAATTCGGCAAGCCGCTGCCGGTCAGCGCATTCGGCCAGACCCACACTCACAATCGTCTCGGCTTCGATCATCGCGAGGCGATCGATGTTGCCGTTCATCCCGACAGCGAGGAAGGTCAGGAACTGATCAACTACCTCGCCTCGCAGGGCATCTCTTTCATCGCCATCCGCGGACCCATCGCCGGATCGGCCACCGGGGCCCATATCCACATCGGCCCGTCCTCGAAGAGAATCAATTAGTAACGAGTATTGAGCACCGCCTTCAGACGGGTTCTTCTCTTGTTATTCGCAATTAGCGATTAATCAATGACGAACCCGCCTGAAGGCGGTACTCCATGCTCAGTGCTTGAAGTGGCGCATTCCGGTGAAGACCATGGCCAGGTTATGTTCGTTGGCGGCCTGGATGACCTCCTTGTCGCGGACTGAGCCGCCGGGCTGAATGACGGCAGTGATGCCGTGCCTGACAGCTTCGTCGATCCCGTCGCGGAAGGGGAAGAAGGCATCCGAGGCGAGCACGCTGCCTTCGAGCGGCAACTGGGCTTTCATCGCTCCGATCCTGACCGAATCGACGCGGGACATCTGTCCGGCGCCTACACCCACCAGCTGGTTGTCGCGGGCGTAAACGATGGCATTCGATTTGACGTGTTTGCAGATCGCCCAGGCGAATCTGAGAGCCCGCATTTCGACCACTCCGGGTTTGCGGTCGGTGACGATCTCGAACTTCGACTCATCGAGCAGCTCGAGGTCCTTGTCCTGAAGCAGAACGCCGCCGCCGATCCGGCGCATCTCCAGCGCCTTCGACCGAACGTCATCAGATCCCATCGCGAGCACGCGCAGATTCTTCTTTGCGCCGAGCACGCTCTTCGCCTCGTCATCGAAGCCGGGAGCGATGATCACTTCGGCGAACATCTCGGCGATCTCACGCGCCGCCGCGCCGTCGACCAGGCCCGAAAAGGCGATGATGCCTCCGAAAGCGGAGACCGGATCGGTCGCTTTAGCGTTGGCGAAAGCTCCGGCAGCCGTGCCGGAGATACCGACGCCGCACGGATTGGTATGCTTGATGATGGCGCAGGTGTGCGGCAGGTCGTGAGGCTCGATCGCACCGCTCGCCCTCGATTCGTCGAGGTGCATCCGATGCAGCTCGCGTACCAGGTCCCACGCCGCGTCACTGTCGATCAGGTTGTTGTAGGAAAGCTCCTTGCCCTGAAGCTGCTCGGCGGTGGCGACGCCGCGCTCATTCGTTCCCTCGATCCGGTAGAGCGCCGCGCGCTGATGCGGATTCTCGCCGTATCGCAGATCGGCAGTCTTTTTCAGATCGAAGACGATCCCGCCGGGGAGCTGCGTCTCGTCAGCATCGGTCTTCTTTCCCCTGGCTGAAAGGAATCTCGAAATCTCGCCGTCGTACGCCGCCGTGTGCGTGAATGCGGAAACTGCCAGGTCGTATCGCATCTCGGCAGAGAGAGAACCTCCGGTCTGATCGAGCATCTCCGACACCCGGGCATAATCGGCCGGATCGACGATCACCGCCACATCCTGATGGTTCTTGGCCGCCGACCGGATCATGGCCGGTCCGCCGATATCGATATTCTCGATCGCCTCGGCCAGCTCGACGTCCGGCTTCCGGATCGTCTGACTGAAGGGATAAAGATTGACGACCACCAGATCGATCGGCTCGATCCCGTATTCCTCCATCTTCGCCCGGTGCTCGGCATTACCGCGGATTCCGAGCAGACCGCCATGCACCTTCGGATGCAGTGTCTTCACGCGGCCGTCGAGCATCTCAGGAAATCCCGTCAGCTCAGATACATCCTTCACCGACAGTCCGCTCTCCCTGAGAAGTTTTGACGTTCCCCCTGTCGAGACGATCTCAATCCCGTGAGCCGCCAGCTTTCCGGCGAACTCTGCCAGCCCCGTCTTGTCCGAAACGCTGATCAATGCGCGTCTGATCCTGATTAATGATGATGACATTTGCTTCTCCAGAATTAGTACAAAGTAGAAAGTATAAAGTACAAAGTATCGAGTCGCTGATTGCGAGCCCAAAGA
>CALBSU010000470.1 GCA_937967285.1 uncultured Acidobacteriota bacterium | reverse complement strand
AGAGTCTCGCCGAGCAGGTCGCCGAGACGGTGAATGTCTGCGCTCAACGGCGCATCCTTCGAACGGGTTTCGTCTTTCTTCATAATGACTATTCTTCTGCTTCTGCTTGTTCAGAGCAAGAGCTTGCCGGATAATCACGGCTGCCATGAGACCACGAATTGCCATCTACTTCACCGGCGGAACCATCTCGATGCGGATCGACCCGGTCACCGGAGGCGCCGTGCCGGCGCTGTCGGGCGAGGAGATCATCGCCCTTGTTCCCGGGCTCGACGGCATCGCCGACTTCGATCCGATCAACTTTGGCCGCTGGCCGGGACCGCACGTCACTCCGGACAGAATGCTCGACCTGTCGAAGTCGATCCGCGCCTCTCTGGCCGATCCGGCGATCCACGGTGTCGTTGTCACACACGGCACGGATACGCTCGAAGAGACGGCATATTTCCTCGATCTGACCGTCGATTCGGAAAAGCCTGTCGTGCTGGTCGGCGCCATGCGCAACAGCAGCGAACTGAGCTGGGACGGCCCAGAAAACCTGCGCTCGGCTGTTCGCGCGGCGGCTGATCCGGCGACCCGGGGGCTCGGCGTAACGGTCGTCATGGACAGCCAGATCATCGCCGCTTCCGAGGCGACCAAGACGCACACCGAATCGACCGACACCTTTCAGAGCAGGGATTTCGGACCTCTCGGGCTGGTCGACAAGGATCGCGTCATCGTCGCGCGCCGTCCCGCCGCCCGCGAAACCATCGTCGCCGATGCGATTGAAACGCGCGTCGATGTCATCAAGATCTATGCCGGCGCCGACGGGCGCTTCATCGACTTCGCGGCCGGCGATGGCGCCAGGGGCCTGGTCATCGAGGGGCTGGGACGGGGAAACGTCACCGTGGCCGCATTGCCCGCAATCGAGCGGGCGATCTCTGCGGGCATCCCGGTTGTCATCACCTCGCGCTGCCCGCGCGGGCGCGTGCTCGATACCTATGCCTACGAGGGCGCCGGAAGGCAGCTCAAAAAGATGGGAGCGATCCTCGGCGGGATGCTGCCGAGCCACAAGGCGCGGATCAAACTGATGCTGCTGCTCGGCGCGGGACGTAACGTTGATGAGATTCGGGATTCCTTCGAGTTATAGAAAAGCGCCGCCCGCGGGCGGCGCACTCCAAAGGCGGCGCACTCCTGAAATGAAAAAACTATCCATAACCAGACGCGATTTTCTGTTCACCACCGCCGTTCCTCTGGTCGTCAATCCGTTCGCCGAAGGGGCTCCGTACAATGCCATGGGTGAACGCATCGGAGAGGTGACCGAGTCAACGGCGATCGTTCATACCAGGCTGACGGCCTATGCCGAAAGGAACAACAGCGGGTACGTCTTCCGTAATGCCGTTCGCAGCATGCCGCATGACAAGTTGCCGCGCATGCCCGAAGGGATGCGCGTCGACGATCTGGAAGGCGCCTGCCCGGGCAAAGCAGGGCGCGTCCGGCTGCATTACTCAACCCGTCGCGATCTGAGTCGCGCCCAGACCACGCGCTGGTTCGACGTCGGCCCGGATAACGATTTCACTCATCGTTTCAATCTGACGGGCCTCAGACCGTATACGAGGTACTGGTTCGCGGTTGAGATGAAGCCGGCGACGGGCGATGAATCGAGGCGCGGAGAGACCGGCACGTTCCGCACCGCGCCTCGCGCACGTGACTGGCGACCGATCCGTTTCTGCGCCTCGACCTGTCAGCATTTTCTGACCCGCGACGATCCGAAGGGGTATCTCAGCTACCTCGCAATGCGGCGGCTCGATCCCGACTTCACCGCGATGATCGGCGACAACGTCTATTACGACAGCGAGCCGCCGATCGCCAGCACGGTCGAACTGGCGCGACATTTCTGGCACCGCACCTACTCGCTGCCTTCGCTGGTCGACTATTACAGAAACACGCCCGGTTACTGGACCAAGGACGATCACGACGTGCTCAAGGACGACTGCTGGCCCGGTGTCGATCCGGGAATCATGGCGCCGATGACCTTCGAGGACGGACTGCGCATCTTCGGCGAGCAGGTTCCGATCGGCGACCCGCCGTATCGCCGCTTCCGCTGGGGCAGGGGGCTTGAAATCTGGCTGACGGAAGGACGAGATTTTCGCTCCCCCAACAACGCCCCGGACTCCGCGGCGAAATCGATCTGGGGAGAGACGCAGAAGGCGTGGCTCAAAAAGACAATTCTGGAGAGCGATGCCGATTTCCGCATTCTGATCAGCCCGACTCCGATCGTCGGTCCGGACAGAAGGAACAAGCGCGACAATCACTCGAACGACGCTTTCGGCGCCGAGGGCCGCGAATTCAGGCAATGGGCCAGGGATAACAGGCTCGACAACTTCTTCGTCATCTGCGGCGACCGCCACTGGCAGTACCATTCGGTCGATCCCGTGAGCGGCATGCAGGAGTTCTCGGTCGGCGCGATGAGCGACGGGCAGGCCGGAGG
>CALBSU010000469.1 GCA_937967285.1 uncultured Acidobacteriota bacterium | reverse complement strand
GATGACGCGTTTGAAGAACTCGTTGCCGTTGCCGTCGTGCCAGCGCCAGACGACGACCAGATCGTGTTCCGGATCGACCCAGATCGTGTTCGATCCGAATCCGACGGCGGCGAAGCTGCTCTTCGGAGCATCCGGCCACTGCCTGCCCCGGGCGTTGAGCCACCAGAGGTATCCGTAATCCGGGTTGTGCGGACCCGGCGTGAGCGCCTTCTCGACCCATTTCTCCGAGATGATCTGATTCGAGCCCCATTTACCGCGACGCAGGAAGAGGTATCCGAACCTCGCTTCGTCGCGTGTATTGATCCACAAACCGCCTCCCCAGCGGGTCCCTCCGCTGACCGACATCATCTTTTTGCCGTCGACCTCGACCTCCGAGTTGGAATACGGCAGATATTTCCATGTCTTCGATGCGCCGATCCGGTCCATCACTTCGTCCTTCAGAACCTCAGGCAGCGGTTTCTTCCAGACGCGCAGCAGCGAGACCGAGAACCTGTTGATCCGAACGTCGTTGTACTCGTAGAAGCTGCCAGGCTCCTTCAACTCCCTCGGCCGACGCATTCCGCGGCCGAATTCGGGCTGACCGACGAAAGTGTGAGTCTTCCCGAACATCTCGCCTTCCCATTCGCTCGTCTGCTGAGCGTGATGATGCCAGGTGATCTTCGAGTTATGTTCGGAATCGTATCCACCGTCCCTGACATACATCTTCACCGGATCATCGACATTGCGGATCAGTCCGCGGTCGATCGCCAGTCCGAGAATCGTCGAGAGGAAGCTCTTGGCCGCACTGTAGGTCGGCTCCACCCTGTCCGTCTCTCCGAACTCCGCGACGATATATCCGTGACGGATGACGATTCCGTTGGTCCCGCCGCGCTCCTTCGGGAGCGGCCCGAGCGGACGGCCGAAGATCGTCTCCTGATCCGAGAAGTCTCGCGGTCTGCGCGTCTCATTTGCCTTCGCGAATTCGATGGCTTCGTTGAGCCGCGCTGAATCCATCCCGACTTCCTCAGGCGTTTTACGTTTCCACCCGTCTCCCGGTTCGGGATAATACGCCGATCGCTCAGGCCTCTGCGCCGCCGCCGAGATAATCGCCAGTGACAGTATCGCGGCCAGCAGCGCTAAATGTCTTTTCATGGGTCTCCCCGATCTTTTACCGTTTCGTTGTTTGTCATTCGAACCTGAGTTCGATCCGGATAGGCTCTCCGCGGCCCTTTATGTTCAATACCAGAGGTGAGGGAATATCGGTTTCAGCCGGAATACGGAAGAAGACATATCCGCGCCGTTCCTCCTGTGGATTGAGCTCGCCGTCGGTCTTCAGCTCGACCGCATTGTAGTCCTCGCGCGTGCGGGCCCGGGCGTCCTTGCGATAGAAACTGACGCCGTAATAGTCCATCACCCTCGAGAGGGCTTTCTTCGATGAGATCCGCTTGAACGTCCCTCCCGACCCGCCGCTCAAATCGAACTTCAGCTTCTTCATTTTTACCGGCGCGGAGGAGTTGTTGCTCAAATCGACCTCGACCGCCAGCACGCCCGCCAGCGGCAGATTGGCGGAGAACGCTTCGAATGCGCCGTCGCTGTCGAGCGCCCGCGCTCCGATTCGCAGGCCGTCCGGGTCTCCGGCCGTCGCGACTGGCGGTCGGCCGGGCAATGGCGCAACGTCGTAGAGCTTTCCTCCGCATGCGACAAAAAGCGGAAGAATTGTGATAATGATCGCGTAAATCAGTATTCTGCAGTTCATAACAGGTTCGTCCGCTTTCGGATATGTTATTTCGATCGGATTCCGGGAACTTTCGATGACTTCAGCCGTGTTCAGTGAGAACAGCCCGGCGGCCGTTTTTCTGCAAGCAGTATGGAGCAGTTGCGTTCTGATACCGGTTGCGCCCCCTCGTTAAACGCTTTGAACGGCACGCCGCCGTCCGACTGTCCGGAGAATAAGGATATGATAAAACCGTCAATCAACAACATCAATAAATTACGGCCCGCCGCCCACTGGGTGCTGGCCCTGGCTTTGTTAACGGGATCGACATTTTCAGCTATGGCTTCAGACGATAACGCGAAAAAGAAGAGCACGCCCGACGTAACCGAACAATCGGGGCAGGGGACTCAGGCCGGTTCGAGCGGTATCGACGATCAGAAGAGCGTCGCCATCACCGTCTACAATTCGAACCTCGGACTGATCAAGGACACGCGAACTCTGCGACTTCCGCGCGGCACCTCGCAGCTTCGCTTCATGGACGTCGCCCAGCAGATCAACGCGACCTCCGTTCACATCAAGTCGACAACCGCGCCAAACGCGCTTCAGGTCGTCGAGCAGAGCTACGAGTACGATCTGCTCAACCCACAGAAGCTTTTGGAAAAGTACGTCGGACAGGAACTCACTCTCGTCCTCCGCAGGCTCGAAAATAACACAGAGCAGCTCGTCCCGACACGGGCCACGCTGCTCTCGAACAATAACGGTCAGGTCTGGCGGATCGGCAACGAGATCGTCATCAACCCGACCAACATCGCCGAGATGCGCTTCTCGCAGCTCCCGCAGGACCTGATCGCCAAACCCACTCTCGTCTGGACGCTCAACAATACCGGCGCCGAATCGCATACGGTCGAGGCGTCCTACCTGACCTCCGGCATCAACTGGCGCGCCGATTACGTCGTCGTCGTCAATCGTGACGACACGCGCGCGGACCTCAACGGCTGGGTCACCATCAACAACAACAGCGGGACGACCTACCGCAACGCCGAACTCAAACTGGTCGCCGGCGACGTCAATCGCGTTCGCGAAGAGACGGTCATGATGATGAAGGCCCAGCGCGCCGCCGATATGCCCGCCGCGCCCCCACCGCCGCAGTTCCAGGAACAGGCCTTCTTCGAGTATCACCTCTACTCGCTCCAGCGCCCGACGACCATGAAGAACAACGAGACCAAACAGATCAACCTGCTCTCGGCCGATAACTTCAAGGTCGTCAAGGAACTCGTTCTCAACGGACAACCCCACTACTACCAGGGATTCAACAACCCCGGCGAACCGATCAGGGAGAAGATCGGCGTCTTCGTCGAATTCAAGAACTCGAAGGAGAATAACCTCGGCCAGCCGCTGCCGGCCGGAGTCGTCCGCGTCTACAAGGCCGACAGCGACGGAGCCCAGCAGTTCATCGGCGAAAACCGCATCGATCATACTCCCAAGGACGAAGAGGTTCGCATCAAACTCGGCGACGCGTTCGACGTTGTCGCCGAACGCAAACAGACCGATTACAAGACCATCGCCCGGCGCATCTTCGAATACGCATACGAGATCCGAATCCGTAATCACAAACAGGAACCCGTCACCGTCATCGTTAATGAACCCATCGGCGGCGACTGGGAGATGATCTCCTCCAGCATCCCTGCTCAGAAGACCGCCGCCTTCGCCGCACGCTTCAATGTCCCTGTCCCCAAGGACGGCGAAACCGTGCTCACCTATCGCGTCAGAATCAAATATTGATGGGAAATTGTCCGGAAATGAGCTGAGGGGGCTTTCGCCCCCTCAAATCAGCAGCGTCCTCAGCCATTAGGGTATTTTCCGCTGCTAGTTGCCCCAATAAAACCACATCCGACCTGTCCTGTCAAGGGTGGGGGTTGGATTGTTGGAATATTTTAACTTTCAATTCTTGTTCCAGGTCCTTCATTTAAAAGAGCTTACAATCCGAGAAGTTTTTTCAATTCGTCTTCATCAATAATTTTTATCCCGAGTTCCTGAGCTTTGGTCAGTTTCGATCCGGGCTCATCTCCGGCGACGACGAAGTCGGTTTTGCTGCTGACGGAACTGCTGACGCGGCCCCCGCGAGCTTTGATCAGATCGCCCGCTTCGTCTCGTTTGAGGGTCGGGAGAGTCCCTGTCAGGACGAAGACCTTGCCGTCGAGCGTCTTCTCGACCGAAGCGCTTCGAGGGGCGGTCATGCCGACACCGGCCTCGGCCAGTTTGTCGATCAGCCTGAGATTCCGCGGCTGATCGAACCATTCACGGATCGACGCGGCAACGACCGGTCCGATTTCGAAAACGCCGGACAATTCCTCTACGGTCGCCTCACGCAGCCTGTCCATCTCGCCGAAATGTTCCGCCAGGATCGCGCCGGTCCGCTCGCCGACGTGCCTGATTCCGAGACCGTAGATGAGTCTGGCAAGTCCTGCCCCTTTGCTCGCCTCGATCTGTCCGAGCAGGTTGTCGGCCGATTTGGCTCCCATCCTCTCGAGGGCGATCAATTCGTCCCGGCGGTCTTTCAGTTTATAGAGATCCGCGATCGACGAGACCATCGGAGGCAGGGAGACCGGGTCCTCGTCGCCCTTCCTGATCGTCCTCGGAGAGGTGAGCTGCTCGACCAGCGCCTCGCCGAGCCCCTCGATCCGCATCGCGCGACGGGAAGAGAAGTGGAGCAGCCCGCCTCTCAGTTTGGCTGGACATTCCGGATTGGGACACCTCGTCACGGCTTCGGGCTTGACCAGGCGCGTTCGGCAGACCGGGCAATGCGTCGGAAAGACGAACTCGGTTTCTCCCCCAGTCCTCCGCTCGACGATCACCTTGACCACCTGCGGGATGATCTCTCCGCTCTTTTCGATGAAGACCCAGTCGCCGCGTTTGACGTCCAGCCGCTCCATCTCGTCGGCATTGTGCAGGCTCGCCCGCGAGACCGTCGTCCCCGCCAGCAGCACCGGTTCGAGAACCGCCACCGGAGTAACGGCGCCGGTCCGGCCGACCTGATAGATGACGTCATTCAACTGCGTCGTCGCCTGACGGGCAGGGAACTTGTACGCGATCGCCCAGCGCGGCGATTTGGATGTCGCCCCCAGATCCTCCTGGACCGCGATCTGATTGACCTTGACGACCACTCCGTCGATCTCGTAATTGAGCCCGTCGCGACGCTCGTCCCATTCCCGACAAAATTCTACGACATCTTCGATCGTCCGGCAGTGACGCCGGTGCGGGTTGACCTTGAATCCATGCGAACCCATCCACTCGAGCGCCTCGAACTGGCTCTCGTAGGCCGGCGCGCCGTCCAGCAGCAACTGGTAACAGAAGATGTCGAGGTTTCTCTCGGCCACGATCCGCGAATCGAGCTGCCGCATCGTTCCCGCCGCCGCGTTCCGCGGATTGGCGAAGGTCGGCAGCTCCTGCTCCTCCCGCTCGCGGTTGATCCTCGCAAAGACCTCGTTCGGCAGAAAGACCTCGCCCCGAACCTCCACCTCGCTCACCCCGGCGGCCAGCCGGTCCTTCCCGCCGGCCGACCTGATCCGTAACGGAATCGACCGGATCGTCCGCACGTTCTGCGTGACCACCTCGCCCCGATACCCGTCGCCGCGCGTCACCCCGCGCACCAGCGTCCCGTTCTCATAGATCAGCGAGAGGCTCAATCCGTCGATCTTGAGCTCCGCGACATAATCGAACTTCCGCCCCGCCGCCAGTTTTTCGCACCTTCCCGCCCAGTCGAGCAGCTCCTCGACGCTGTAGACGTTGTCGAGCGAGAGCATCGCACGCTTGTGAAGATACTCCTCGAACCCCGCCGACGGAGCGCCCGAGACCCGCTGGGTCGGACTGTCCGGCGTCACCAGATCGGGACGCTCCCTCTCCAGCTCGACCAGGCGCTTCATCATCCGGTCGTACTCGACATCAGCGATCGTCGGCTGATTGAGTACGTAATAGCTGTAATCGTGATCCAGTATCTCGCGCCTCAGCGTTTCGATCTCCTGCTCGATGCCGGCCGGCTTTTTGGATTTGTTGGCCATGGTGTACCTGATTCGGTCGCTGACGCTTTCCGTTCCGTTTGAGGGGTGACTAAGTAGAAAGTATTCTGCAATCATCGTGCCTTCTTTAATTTATCTTTCTACTTTCTACTTTCTACTTTTTACTTAGTCGATGATCTCCTT
>CALBSU010000468.1 GCA_937967285.1 uncultured Acidobacteriota bacterium | reverse complement strand
TCTTCAGCCTGGCGCGTTCATTTGACACTACCTGCGCCAGTGAGTCGGCATCGATGGCTCCGGGTATAATTTGTCCGCCGATGATGTATGCGGGGGTGCCCTGAATCTCGAGAGCGCTCGCCAGCCGGAAATTGCGATTGAGCGCCTCACTGATTCCGGGATCGTTCATGTCGTGCTGTAAGGTGTCGTAGTTCAATCCGAGACGATCAGAGATGCCTTTGATGGCTTCGCTGCCGGCTCTCTCGGATTCCATCAGCCCCTGATGAAATGCCGTGTATTTTCCCTGTTTGTCAGCGGCGAGAGCCGCGAGCGCGGCGATCTGTGAATCGGGACTGAGAATCGGAAATTCCTTGTACACTACTCGAACCGAATGATCCTTTGAGATCAGAGACTGGAGAGCGGGGAGGGTCTTCTTGCAATACCCGCAGTTGTAGTCGAAGAAGGCCACGATCGTGATATCTCCATTCGGATTTCCGGCGATCGGCGAGCCGGGATCCCGATAGAGATCGGATTCAAGGGCTTTCAGATTGTCAGCGACCTTTTGCCGCTTTTCGATTTCCTCCTGCGCCTGCAATGCCTGCATCGCTTCGCGAATAACAGCCGGGTTTTTGAGCAGGTATTCATGAACGATCTGCTCTATCGATTCCCTCTGCAAGGCCGAATTTCCATCCGGACCGGTTTTATTCGGGGACGCTGTCTGCGCGTTCACACAGGTAAACCCGGACAGCAGAATTACCAGCGCGATCGCGATGGCAGATCGCATTACGACGGTTTGTTTCATACTTTTTCTCCTTCTGCGGTGGTCGAATTAGATCTCGAAATCAAATCCCTGATTTTTGATTGCTCTACTGGTTATGGGGTATTTGGAAAGCGATTGTGTTCATGGCTCGAAAAAAAATTTCCCGGGAATCACGTTTTGGCCGAGAGCGAATTCGGGCTATAATAAGGTTAATTCAATCTAACTATTGAAATATGGGTACTTCTGCAACATCGAACATCACCCAGCTGCTGCTTGCCTGGAACGAGGGAAACCAGGAAGCGCTCGAACAACTGACTCCGCTGGTATACCGAGAACTTCAAAGGTTGGCGCACGGTTATCTGGCCGGCGAGCGGCGAGGTCATGTCTTGCAAACCACGGCGCTGGTCAACGAAGCATTCGTGCGGCTGATCGACTGGCAGCATGTCGAATGGCAGAGCCGGGCCCATTTTTTCGGGGTATCGGCGACGCTCATGCGTTACATCCTGGTGCAATTCGCTCGCGAACAAAAAGCGGCGAAGCGTGGCGGTCAGGTCATTCGGGTTTCGCTCTCGGATGCGGCTGAGGTCAGCATCCGGCAGAATCCGGATCTGCCGGCGCTGGACGATGCGCTGGCGGCGCTCGAGAAACTCGACCCGCGTCAGGCTCGCATCGTCGAGCTCCGATTTTTTGGAGGTTTGAGTCTGGAGGAAACAGCCGAAGTGCTGAAGGTTTCGGTAAGCACTGTGAGGCGTGACTGGCGCATGGCGCGAGCCTGGCTGCATCAGCAGTTGAAAGAGAAGTGATGACTCCTGAACGCTATCAACGCATCGGTCGAATATTTGATGAGGCGCTGGAACTGGAGCCGGACCGTCGCGGTGCCTTTCTTGATCAGGCGTGTCAGGACGAGCCAGAGTTGCGGGCTGAAGTCGAAAAACTGCTGGCCAATCACGCGGAGTCCACGGAATTTCTCTCGCGTCCGGCAATGGATGTTGCGGCCGAATTGATGGCGCAAAATCAAGAAGACTCTCTGGAGGGGCAACAGGTCGGTCACTATCAGATTCTTTCCCTGCTGGGTGCCGGAGGCATGGGGCGCATCTACATGGCGAAAGATACGAGGCTGGGACGCCGTGTGGCGCTCAAGTTGTTGCCGCCCCATCTGGTCGAGGATGCTGAGCACGTGCGCAGATTCAGTAAGGAGGCCCGCGCCGTTCTGGCCCTCAATCATCCCAATATCCTGACGATACATGATTTCGGCATTGCCGACGGCGTTCACTACATTGCCGCCGAGTACGTCGAAGGCCAAACGCTGCGCGAACGTTTAGTCGAAGGCCATCTGCCGTTGACAGAGATACTGGACGTAGCGATACAAGCGGCCGGTGCGCTTGAAGCCGCCCATCGTACTGGGATAATTCATCGGGACATCAAGCCTGAGAACATCATGATTCGGCCCGACGGGCTGGTGAAGGTGCTTGATTTCGGTCTTGCCCGGATCACTGAAGCACAGATCATAAACGGTAAGCCGGAGAGAAATCAGCCGACCAGCTCGCTGACCGATCCGGGCCGCGTCTTCGGCACAGCAAATTACATGTCG
>CALBSU010000467.1 GCA_937967285.1 uncultured Acidobacteriota bacterium | reverse complement strand
GTCATATTCATTCTGGCGTTGATCTCGGGGATCTATCCGAGCCGACTGGCGACCAAAGTGACTCCCGTCGAAGCACTGCATTATGAATGACGGAACGCGAATCACTGTTAATTCGTACTGATGACTGCGATGCGTCAAAAGGATGAACAGGTCCTGATAGTCGACGACGATGCCTCGGTAACGGCATCGCTGTCGCTGCTTCTCAAGCAGTCCGGATACAGATCTCTGACGGCGGGATCGCCGGCCGAAGCGCTCGAAAAGATCGGAGCGAACGAATTCTCGGTCGTCCTTCAAGATATGAATTTCTCGCGGCAGACGACCGGCGAAGAGGGTCTCGAGCTGCTCCGTAACATCAAAACGATCAAACCTGATCTCCCGGTCGTACTGATCACGGCCTGGGGATCGATCGAGCTGGCGGTTCAGGGGATCAGAGCCGGCGCCTCCGATTTCATCACCAAACCCTGGACTCATCAGCAGATCGTTCAGTCGATCCGAACCGCCCTGGATCTTGCGGCGGCGGGGTCCGAAAAGACTGCGACGCCGAGCCGCGGCGAACTCGACTCCCGCTACGATTTCTCGGACCTGATCGGAGAGGACGCGCGGCTGCTCAGGATTCTGGATCTGATCGGGAGGGTCTCGGGGACGGACGCGTCAGTCCTGATCACCGGCGAAAGCGGGACCGGCAAGGAGCTGATCGCCGACGCGATTCACCGCAACAGCAACCGTTGCAACAAGCCGCACGTCAAGGTCAATCTGGGCGGCATCCCGGCTCAGCTCTTCGAGAGCGAGATGTTCGGACACGTCAGGGGAGCTTTCACCGACGCCCGGCAGGATCGTAAAGGACGCTTCGAGACCGCCGCAGGCGGTACGATCTTTCTGGACGAGATCGGCGATCTCGATCCGGGATCGCAGGTCAAGCTGCTTCGCGTGCTGCAGGACAGAACCTACGAGGTCCTGGGTTCCAGCTCGACGCGGACCGTCGATGTCCGCGTCATCTCGGCGACGAACCGCAATCTGGCTGAAATGGTGGACAGCGGGGCATTCAGGGAGGATCTGCTCTACCGGCTCAATCTGATAACCATCCACTTGCCGCCGCTCAGGGAACGCCCCGGCGACATCCCGCTGCTGGCTCGCCATTTCATGAGCCGCCTGTCGCAGCTCTATCGCCGGCCGAATGCCGGGCTGACGGATTCGGCGCTGCGCTGGCTTCGGACGCAGCCGTGGCCGGGCAATATCCGGCAGCTCCGACATGTCATCGAACGCGCACTGCTGGTGGGGACGCATGATCTGCTTCAGGCCGGCGACCTCGAACTGGCCCTCGAGATGGACTCCCGGGATGACCGCCGCGACCCGCTGCCCGAAGTCGGAGCCATGACCATCGACGACATGGAGAAGGCCATGATCCTCAAGGCGCTCGAACACCACGACGGAAACATCAGCAAAGTCGCCGAATCGCTCGGCCTCAGCCGCGCGGCACTCTACCGGAGATTCGAAAAGTTCGGGATCAACGGATAATCAGTAGAATGTAGAAAGTAAAAAGTAGAAAGTATGGGTGATACAGTTCATCGGTTATTAATCCGACACCTGACGATTTCTACTTTCTACTTTCTACTTTTTTACTTTCTACTCCCATGAAACTTCGCCACAAATTCACAATCTATCTGATCGCGACGCATGTTCTGTTCGGCGCCGTTACCCTGAGGGTGCTGATGGATCGCAGGGCCTGGCTGCTGGCGATCGAGGGAGCATTCCTGGTCTCTTTGTTGATCGGGATGAAGCTGATCCGGGACCTTTTCAGAGCCGTGGATCTGATAGACACGGGGCCGCAGTTCATCCACGACGGGGATTTCACGACTCGATTCCGCGAAACAGGCCATCCGGAGATCGATCGGGTGATCGGGATCTACAACCGGATGGCCGATCATCTGAGGGAAGAGCGGACGAGGCAGCAGGAACAGAATCTCTTCCTGGAGAAGGTTCTCACGGCATCTCCAACCGGGATCATTACCTTCGATTTCGACGGGCGAGCGGCAATGGTCAATCCGGCGGCGAGCCGTTTTCTTCAGATGAATCCGGAAGAACTGACCGGACGCCGCCTCGATGAGACGGGAAACCAGGCCGCGATGGCGCTGGCCGCAATCGGGCACTCAGGAGTGATCCGGCTCTCGGGCCGCAGGCGCCTCAAGTGCCGTCGATCGCAGTTTTTAGACAGAGGCTTTTCCAGGGATTTCATCCTGATGGACGAGTTGACCGAGGAACTTCGACAGGCGGAGAAGACCGCTTACGAGAAGGTCATCCGTCTGATGTCACACGAGGTCAACAACTCGATCGGATCGGCCAATTCGCTTCTCCACTCATGCCTCCACTATTCCGGACAGTTGAATGTCGAGGATCGCGAGGACTTCCTGAACGCCATGCGGGTGATCATCTCGAGAACCGAGCACCTGAGCGATTTCATGCGGCGGTTCGCTGACGTCTTCAGACTCCCCCCGCCGAGCCTGCGCGAGATCGATCTGAACGCCATGATCGAGGAACTGGCGCTGCTCTACCGCCCGGAATGCGCGCAAAGGAGAATCGAGCTTCGCATCCAGACCGATCCGTCGATTCATCCGATCCTTGCCGACCGGAGCCAGCTCGAGCAGGTGATCCTCAACATCATCAAGAATTCAGTCGAGGCGATTGAATCCGACGGCGCGATCACAATCGTCACGGGCCGCCGGAAAAACCACTCCTTCCTGAGCATCCGGGACTCGGGCAGGGGCTTTTCGGAAACCGCCCGCGCCAACCTCTTTACGCCTTTCTTCAGCACAAAAGAGAACGGCCAGGGCATCGGCCTGACCATGATCCAGGAGATCCTCGAACAGCACGCCTTCGAATTTTCATTCGACAGCAGGCCGGGATCGGAGACGGAGTTTCGAATTGTCTTTGGCCAGAAGCAGTTAGTAGAAAGTAAAAAGTAGAAAGTAGAAAGTACTTCCCTCTTCCTTTCTACTTTCTACATTCTACTTTCTACTCAAACAGCTCCGGCTGTTCGCGCGTAATCCGGTCCCATAGCGGCTGGAACTGGAACCATCCGGCGAGGTTGGAACCGACCTGCTGCGAGGTCAGTTTGGCGTTTTCGGGGCTGATCAGGTGAGGTTCGCCGGCGGCCTCGGCCAGCAGTTGGGCCTGACAGCTGCGTTCCATAGTGATGAACCACCAGGCCGCCTCGTCGACCGATTTGCCGACGGTCAGCAGGCCGTGGTTGCGGAGGATGGCTGCCTTGCCCGTGCCGAGCGCGGCGGCGATTCGCTGCCCCTCGGCTGGGTCGAAGACGACTCCGGTGTAGTCGTCGAAGACGCCGTGGTCGTCATAGAAGGCGCAGGCATCCTGCGTGATCGGGTCGAGTGTGCGCCCGAGCGCCGACCAGGCCTTGCCGTACATCGAATGGGCGTGAGCCGCGGCGACCACATCCGGTCTGGCGGAGTGGACCGACGAATGGATGGCAAAGGCGGCGGCATTGACCGGATGTTCACCCTCGACCACCTCGCCCCTGTCGTTGACCAGAATCAGGTCCGAAACCCTGATCTGACTGAAGTCCATTCCGAACGGATTGACCCAGAAATGGTCGATCTTTTCGGGATCTCTCGCGGTGATATGGCCGGCCACCCCCTCGTCGAAGCCGAACTTCGCGAAGAGCCTGAAGGCTGCCGCAAGCCGCTGCTTGCGATGGAGCCGCTCCTCCTCGACGCTGCCGAAGGTCGGCGGCTGCGGAAATTTAAATGGTCTGTTGGGCGCGATCATGTAATCGCCCATCTCGCGATTCTCCATACGGCATCTCTCCCTTGAAAAAATACGCTCTCTTCCCGTCCCGGGATGAAATTTCTCATATATTAATTGATAAGAAAACAGATTGAAGGATAAAAAAGCTGTGGTATCATCCGGTTCCGAAAATAAAGTTAGACCAATCCACCCACCTGGATGTCTAACCGACGAGCTCGATTAAACGGTCGGAAAGGTTCGGACCGTGCATATTCATGAGCGGATTATGTCAAGATCGGGCTGTCGGCCCCAGTGATGCTAAAGACATTGGGCGTCCCCTACCCCGTTTTATCGATATTTTTGCAGTTAATCGGAGGATCGTATGCCGAAGAACGATGGCATGGGTGAGTTTCGGCTTACCGGTGCGTTTGCTAAGAGGGTCGCGGTAGCTGTATTCATTATTGCGCTGGTCGTGACAGGGGCGGATCGGTCATGGTTCGGGAAGGTGGACGCGCAGCAGAGGGGCGTCAGGACGAGGGCGATCGAGGCGCCGGTCGGGGCGCCGGCGGCGACCGACTGTAACTTCCTTCAGGATCCTGAAAAGTTTCTCGATTCCCAAGCCCGGCACAGACGTGAGATCTCGCGGCGGACAGAGACATTCGCCGGCTCGATGGAGCTGCGGGCGCAGAAGCTGATTCCGGCGTCGGACATTCCGCGCAAGAACCTGATCGACAGCATTCTTTTCGACAAGATGGGGAGCGACGGAGTGCTTTCGGCTCCGCTGGCGTCCGATGCCGAGTTCATGCGGCGGGTCTCGCTCGATCTGACGGGTCAGATCCCCTCCCCCGACGCGGTGGTCAGTTTCCTCAACGACACGAATCCGTACAAGCGGGAACTGCTGGTCGACAAGCTGATCGCATCGCCGGAGTTCGTCGATAAGTGGACGCTCTTCTTCGGCGACCTGCTCAACAACAATTCATTCGCCACCAACATCAATCTCTACATCGGCGGGCGCGAATCCTATTACCAGTACATCCGCCAGTCGATCGAGATGAACAAGAGCTACGCCCAGATGGCGACGGAGCTGATCACAGCCAACGGATCGAACTACGCGAACGGGGCGGTCAACTTCATCGTGACGGGAAACGTTCCGATGGGTCCGGCGCAGGATACGATGGACGGGCTGGCGGTGCAGTCATCGCGGGTCTTCCTGGGCCTGAGTTCGATGGACTGCCTGCTCTGTCACGACGGCGCCGGCCATCTGGACTCGATCAACCTGTGGGGCAAGTCGGTGACGCGGGCCGATGCCTGGGGGATGAGCGCCTTCTTCTCGCGGACGCAGCGGCGCTTCCAGCGGGCCAACACCAGCGTCAACTACGGCAACTACACTGTTTCCGAGAACGCGACCGGCGAGTATCAGCTCAACACCAATTCCGGGAACCGACAGACGCGCGCGCCGATCAACGGCAAGAGCACGGTCGATCCGAAATATCTCTTCAACGGCGGCAGCGTCAGCCAGGGCGAGAACCGTCGTCAGGCGCTGGCCAGACTGATCACGTCGGATCCGCAGTTCGCGCGGGCGATCGTCAACTATCTGTGGGAAGAGATGATGGTCGAAGCGCTGGTTTCGCCGTCTGACTCGTTCGACATGGCGAGGCTCAACGGCGAGCAGGAGCTGCCCGAAGGGTGGGCGCCGCAGCCGTCGAACCCGCAACTGCTCGAGGCTTTGACGCTCGAGATGATCTCCAATGGCCACAACCTTCGCCACATCATCGGGCTGATCGCCAAATCGAGCGCCTATCAGCTTTCGACGCAGTATCCCGGCGAGTGGAGAATCGAGTACGTGCCGTATTACGCGCGGAAATTCGTCCGCCGGCTCGATGCCGAGGAGATTCACGATGCGATCGTCCGCGCGACCGGACAGCCTCCGGTGACCACTTTCCGAAATGCCGGAACGACCACCAACCAGACGATCCTCGGTTATCCGATCATGGGAGACGACGGCATCAAGCTCCGCGAGGTTTCGTGGGCGAGTCAGTTGCCCGAGCCGCGAGAACCGAGGCAGAACGGCACGTCGAGGCAGTTTCTCGATTCGTTCCTGCGGGGAAACCGCGACGGGAATCCGCGAACGTCGGACGCATCGATCCTGCAGGCGCTCAATCTGATGAACAACACGTTCGTCAACAGCCGGATCCACAACAACAACCGGATCACTAACGTTCCCAACACGCCCGAGATCCCGTCGACCGTTCGGAGGCTGCTTGCGGACGCCAGCCTGACAAATGACCAGCTGATTACGCAGCTCTATCTGCACACGCTCTCGAGGTATCCGACGGATGCCGAGAAGGCGAAGATTCTGAGCTGGTATTCGAGAATGACCAGGCAGGCGGCGACCGAGAGCCTCCAGTGGGTGCTGCTCAACAAAGTCGACTTCAGCTTCAACTATTGACCGGCAACGGAGAAGATCCGGGAGGTAATCAGAAAATGACGAATCACCTTGAATTTGGACACAGTTGTGAAAAGTGCAGACCTCTGAGGCCGGCCAATACGTCGCTCTTCGGGCTCGGACCGACGCTCGGCAGGCGCGATTTCTTCCGCATCGCCGGGACGGGCGTGGCGGGATTCTTCGTCGTCCCGATGCTGTCGGAGAACACCCTGGCGGCTCGAACGGCCGATTACAGCGCGCAACTGAGAAACACTGCCCGCAACTGCATCTTCATCCACATGCAGGGCGCGCCGAGCCACGTCGACACCTTCGACTTCAAACCCGGGTCGTGGACCCCGGCGGATTTCGCGCCCGAGACGATCGAAGGGATACTCTTTCCGAAGGGGCTCATGCCGAACATCGCGCAGCATCTGGACAAGATCGCGATCGTCCGAAGCATGCGCGCGCCGGCGCTGGTCCACTCGCTGCAGCAGGTCTGGTCGCAGATCTCGCGCAACCCGAGCGCGGCGCTCGGCAAGATCGCTCCGAATATCGGAGCGGTTGCGGCTCTCGAGTTCGAACCTCAGCGCCAGTCCCGTCATCGGCTGCCGGGCTTCGTCACGCTCAACGGCGGCAGCGTCGTCAGTTCCGGTTATTTCAATGCGCGGTATTCGCCATTCTCGGTGACGGCTTCGCCCAACGGCCTGACGAACCTGAGCAATCCCGACGGACAGACCACCTTCGAGTCGCGGTATCAGATGCTCAGGGAACTGGACGGCGAGCTGCGGACCAATTCGCCGCTCGGCGAGGACGTCGTCGATATGGACGGGTTCTACAATCAGAGCAAGGCGATGATGTACAACCCGGAGGTCGATCAGGTCTTCCGCTTCAGCGCCGAGGACCAGCAGCGCTACGGCAACAGCGGATTCGGCAATTCCTGCATCGTCGCTCGCAATCTCGTCGCGTCCGACCTCGGAACGAGATTCATCCAGATCAACATCGGCGGATGGGATAACCACCAGAACATCTACACCGCCAACCAGGGGATCTACGCGCCGATGCGCCAGTTCGATCCCGGCCTGGCGAATCTGCTCCAGGATCTCTCGCAGCTGCCGGGAACGCGCGGCGGCTCGATGCTCGACGAGACTCTGATTGTGGCTCTTGGAGAATTCGGCCGGACCGTCAGAACGGGCAGCACCGTTGGGCTCAATGCATCGCAGGGACGAGATCACTTCTTCGTCCACTTCGCGCTCTTTGCCGGCGGCGGGGTCGACGGAGGAAGGACGATCGGCTCAACGACCTCCGAAGGGCTGAGCACGCTCGAGCCGGGATGGTCGCAGGGCCGGCCGGCGACATATGAGGACGTCTCCGCGACGATCTACTCCGCGCTCGGAATCGACTACACCACCAAACGGTACGACGATCCCTTCGGCCGCGGCTTCGAATACGTGCCGTTCGCGGCGGAGGGCGCATGGTACCCGATCCTCGAAGTCTTCGGTCGGGACCTCGATGACACCCGGCCGCGCCTCGAACCGCGCGGCAGCGGACGCCGGATCGGTTAGGAGTAACAGAAAAAAAATCATCCACGAAGGACACGAAGAGGACACAAAGGATTCATCGAGTTTTTCTTATCCTTTGTGTTTCCTTCGTGTTCTTCGTGGATGATCTTTTCTGCTTCGACTGCTGCTGTCAGAATCGCCGCGTGAGCTCGAAATATGCAAACCTGCCTACTCGACCCTCGGGATAGATTCTGTCGACGACCTTGCCGCCGCGGACGCCTGCGATATAGAAGGTGAAGGCGGTCTTCGGCGTGATCGTCAGGTCGAAACTGAAATCGGCCATGGCGCCGAGGGTCTTCTGCCCATTTGAAGGCCGTCCGATATATCCGAACGATCCCTGCTGAAAAGCTCCCCCTCCGAGATACCACAGATCGCGATCGCTGCTCAGCCTGAGATAACGCACGTCTGAGCGAAGCGCGACGCGAGCATGCGGCTTGAGGCGCAGCTGGATGAAGGTATCTTCGTTGTTGACGAGATCGTAGAAGGGCATGCGAGCGTAGATTCGCGGCGTCGGAAGGTTCTGGAAGAAGGCTCCATGACGACCGTCCGCCGGATCTCCGTCACCCGAGCCGCGGAAATAGCCGGCGCGGATCCATGGTTTTGCCGGAACATCGAACTGGTAGCCGGCCTCGAGAGCGACGGCTCCGGCGCGATGGTCAAGAACGCCCCAACTGCCGAACTGGCCCGCCCCCCAGAGCAGCAAGTCGAACTTCCCGTCTCCGGCTTTCTTCACCCCGATGTAATGTCCACCGAAAGTATTGACGCGGATGTTCTCACGGTCAGCGGCGCGCGCGGCGAGCGGGCGGTTGTCCGTCTTGAGGGCTCCCCGCCCGTCGTGATAGTGGATGG
>CALBSU010000466.1 GCA_937967285.1 uncultured Acidobacteriota bacterium | reverse complement strand
TGGATCGTCTTCGAACGCGACTTCGGCATCTGGAAGTTCGACACGGCCAAAGGGACGGCAGTGCAGATCCCGCTCACGCGGCGCGGGCTGCCGGCGGTTCCGGTAGTGCAGAACCTGGCGCTGACAAGTCAGTTTCAGGAGCTTGCGCTCTCGCCCGACGGGAAGAAGGTCGCCTTCGCCGTGCGCGGAGAGGTCTATGCCGCGTCGGCTGCCGACGGCGGCACGGCTCTGCGCGTGACTCGAACGCCGGCCGCGGAATCGCAGATCGTCTGGACGCCGGACAGCAAAAAGATCATCTACGCTTCGGACCGCGACGGCACGAGCCACCTCTACCTCTACGATTTCGTGGCCAATGCCGAAAAGCAGTTGACGCGCGGCGAGGCCAACGAATACACGCCGACTGTTTCGCCGGACGGGAAGACCGTTACATTCATCCGCGATGCGCGGGAACTGCGCGCGCTTGATCTTGAGGGCGGCAGCGATCGTCTGCTGTCGAGCGGATATATGGAACGGCCGCCGATCACGGCGGATCGCCCGGTGGTCTGGTCGCCGGACGGCAAGTGGATCGCATACCTCTCGGTCGGCGATCGCGCGTTTACGAATGTCCGGATAATGTCGGCTGCGGGAGGCGAGGCGCGACCGGCCAGCTTCCTCGCCAACGCATTCAGCTCGTCGGTGGCCTGGAGCCCCGACGGAAAGTTCATCCTCTTCAACACCGCGCAGCGGACGGAGGACGGCCGTCTGGCGCGGATCGATCTGATTCCGCGGACTCCGCGTTTCCGGGAAGACCAGTTCCGCGATCTGTTCAAGGACGAACCGCCGCGCCGCCCAACTGCGGCTCAGACTGCCGGCGCCGAGGCGAAGGAACCCGCGAAGGCTGAAAAAGAGCCGGTCAAAGTTGACTTCGACGGGATCCGCGAGCGTGTCAGCTTCCTTCCGGTCGGCGTCGATGCCGGCGCCATGCGGATCAGCCCGGACGGCAAATGGGTGCTGATGACGGCCAGCGCGGAGGGGCAGCAGAACCTCTATCTCTATTCGCTCGACGAACTTGCCCGCGAGCCGGCGGTTGCGCGCCAGCTCACATCGACGCCCGGCTTCAAGTCCGACGCCCAGTTCTCGCCCGACAGCAAGCAGGTCTTCTACCTCGAAGGCGGACGGATCAACATCATTAATATAGATACGCGCCAGGCGCGCCCGCTCGCCGTCACCGCCGAGATGGATGTCGATTTCTCGCGAGAGAAACGCGAGGTCTTCCATCAGGCGTGGACTTACATGCGCGACCATTTCTACGATGACAAGTACCACGGAGCCGACTGGCCGGCAGTACGTCTTACATTCGAGCCGCAGATTGCGGGTGCTCAGACGCCGGGCGAGATGCGTCGCCTGATCAACCTGATGATCGGCGAACTGAACGGCTCGCATCTCGGCATCTCAGCGCCTCCGGGCGGCAGGCAGACTCCACAGGTCGGACGCCTCGGCCTGCGCTTCGATCCGGCTGAGTTTGAAACTTCAGGACGCCTGAAGGTTACCGAACTGATCGACCTCGGGCCGGCCGCGATCACCGGGCAGATCAATCCGGGAGATGTTCTGGTCTCAGTCGACGGCGTTCAGATCGACGCCCGGACCGATCTCAACCGGCTGCTCGAGAACAAGGTCAATCGTCGAGTCGAACTGGTTATCGCGCCCGCTTCCGGCGACAGGAAGACCGTCGTCGTCCGTCCGGTCAATCTCGGGACCGAGAAGGGGCTGCTCTACCGCCACTGGGTCAAGAGCCGCCGTGCCTACGTCGAACGCATCAGCGGAGGCCGGCTCGGCTACGTTCACATGTTCGATATGTCTGCCGGCTCGCTCAACCAGCTCTACGCCGATCTGGACATCGACAACCACGCCAAAGACGGAGTCGTCATCGACGTTCGCAACAACAACGGCGGATTCGTCAACGCCTATGCGATCGACGTCTTCGCGCGGCGCGGATACATGACCATGACGGTCCGGGGATTCCCGTCGGCGCCGGCAAGATCTGTTTTAGGTCAGCGCGCGCTCGAACGGCCGACGATTCTGGTCACCAACCAGCATTCGCTCTCGGACGCTGAGGACTTCACCGAGGGTTATCGCTCGCTCAAACTGGGCAAGGTCGTCGGAGAGCCGACAGCCGGCTGGATCATCTACACCTGGAACACGGCGCTGATCGACGGCTCGCGCTTCCGGCTGCCGCGCCAGAAGGTGCAGGACAGCGCCGGGCAGGTGATGGAGCTCAATCCGCGCCCCGTCGACATTAACGTCGTCCGCCCGCTCGGCGAGGGCGATAAGGACTCTCAACTGGACACGGCCGTGCGGGAGTTGCTGAAGCAGATCCGGTGATTTGGAGTGCGGCGCCCGCGGGCGCCGCTTTGGCATTGCTTTCACCCTTATTTATTTGGAAAATTGAAACGGGGGATAAGTTATGATCAGGACCATCGAAGCGGTTATCGACCAGAACGGGAATGTTCACCTTCTTCAATCCGTGAAATTGACCAAAGTGAAAAGAGCTCTGGTTACCATACTGGATGAAGAACCCGTGACATCGATTTCCGAGACTGCTTTATTGAGTGAGGCCTCGCTGGCCGAAGACTGGCAGAGAACAGAGGAGGAAGAGGCGTGGAAACACCTTCAGCCGGTTCAATAGTCCTCGTCCCATTTCCTTTTTCAGATCTGACAAATTCAAAATTAAGGCCAGCAGTTGTTATTGCAGATGCCGGTAAAGGTGACTGGGTGATGTGCCAGATTACCAGCAATCCATACTCGGACTTATCTGCAATAAGAGTTACTGATGATGATTTTTACACCGGTTCTCTTAAACTGGTCAGTTTCGTTCGACCGGGAAAGTTGTTTACAGCTAATGAAAGTTTGATCGCGGTTCATATAGGCGAATTAAAGCAGGATACATTTGAAAGAATCGTCACTGCAGTGATTGGATTGTTGAGGTCCGGACTTGATAAATGACGAAAAATTCTGTTTCAACAATAATCTTGCTGATTCTGGCCGTTTCAACATTAGCTGGCGGCGGATCGATTCAGAAATCGGCATCGCAGGACGGACAACCCATAAGAAACATCGACTCCTACCCGCAGTTTCAACTCCACGGACGGCCCTTCTTCGCGCACAGCGCGGCATTCTTCTACAACCGGATACCTCGCGAAGACTGGGGTGATGCTCTGGTCAAGCTCAAGGGAATGGGGATCAACACGATCGATCTCTACATCGCCTGGAACTGGCACGAGCCCGACGAAGGGAAGCTCGACTTCGACGGCTCGACCAATCCGCGCCGCGACGTCAAACATCTTCTCGAGATGCTTGACCAGATGGGCTTCGCGGTCATCGCGCGGCCCGGCCCGGTGATCCTCAACGAGTGGCGCAACGGCGGATACCCCGACTGGCTGCTCTCGCGGCCGGAATACGAGATGAACGATGCGGCGCGGCGCGACGGCCACTACCCGCCGCTCTCCGGACTCGGCGCTTCCAACTCGGAAGAAGCGAGCCGCCGCTGGCTGGCCAACGAGACGCATCTACGTTACACGCGCAAATGGTTCGCCGAGGTGATGAAGAACCTGCTCGCGGACCGGCAGGCGACGCGCGGAGGCACGCTGATCGCGATTCAACTCGACGACGATCAGGCGATCAACCGGGCGAACTACAACGGTCCCGTCTTCTGGCAGTACATGAACACGCTGGCGGGATACCTGCGCGAGGCCGGCGCAGAGGTTCCGCTCTACATCAACCCGACCGATATGCGCGTCTCGGCGGCCGGAACTCCGCACGGCATCGGAGCGATGGGGCAGTGGTACTTCAACTTCG
>CALBSU010000465.1 GCA_937967285.1 uncultured Acidobacteriota bacterium | reverse complement strand
GGGATTATCCGGATCGAATGCGAGGAAGGCGCTCTCTCCGCCGGCCGATGCCTGCCAGCTTGATTCGGTGATTCCTCTGCCGCCTATCTCACGACTGGCGATCGAGACGGACGTATTGTCCTGCTGCCCGCCGTATATTCGATACGGGAACTGGTTGTCGACGTTGATGCGGTAGAACTGGGCAGTCGGCATGTTGGCCTGCGTGCTCCAGCTCTTTCCGCCGTTGAAGGTGATGGCGCAGCCGCCGTCGTTGGAGATGATGAAGTTGTCGGGATTGTCGGGATTGATCCACAGATCGTGGTAATCGCCATGCGTGCCTGAGAGCGTTTCCCAGGTTCTGCCGCCGTCCTTCGACCGCAACGCGGGAGCGCTCAGGACATAGATCGTGTTTTCATTCCCGGGATCGATGAACAGTTCGATGTAATACCACGCGCGCTGCACCAGGCGATGGTCCTTTGTGACGAGGCTCCATTTCCTGCCTGCATCAGTCGAAACGAACAGCCCGCCGGCCTCCTTTTCGGTATCGCTCTCGATCAGCGCGTATACCTTTTCCGGGTTGGAGCGGCTGACCGCGATCGACATCTTGCCCATTTCTTCGGGCAGACCGTCTTTCAACTTCTCCCAGGTTTCGCCCTGATCGACCGATTTATACAAGCCGCTGCCCGGTCCGCCGCTGATCACCTTCCACGGCAAGCGACCGTGCTCCCACATCGCCGCGTAGAGGATGCGCGGATTCGTCATATCCATCGAAAGCTCGGCCGCGCCGGTCTTGTTGTCGACGAATAACACTTTCTTCCAGGTCGCGCCGCCGTCCGTCGATTTATAGATCCCGCGCTCCGATGATTGACCATACAACGCGCCCTGTGCGGCAACCAGAACGATATTCGGATTTTTCGGATCGATCAGGATGCGGGAGATGTGCCGCGTCTCCTCGAGCCCGATGCGCTTCCAGGTTTTGCCGGCATCCGTGGATTTATAGACGCCGTCGCCGGAATGCGTCATGACCCCGCGGATCGCGTGCTCTCCCATTCCGACGTAAACGACGTTCGGATCGCTCTCGGCCACCGCAATCGCGCCGATGGTCCCGGTCTTGAAATATCCGTCCGAGATATTCCGCCACGTGATGCCCGCGTCATCTGTCTTCCAGAGCCCGCCGCCGGTCGTTCCCATGTAGTAGGTCATGGGATCTCCGATCACGCCGGTGCCCGCGTTGGAACGCCCGCCGCGAAACGGTCCGATGGAGCGCCATTTCACCGCATTGAAAATAGTATTGAGATCATCAGCCGCCGCGCTCGATGGAGCTTGCGCAAACAGTTGGCTGAACAGGAAACAGGTAAGCAATAGCGATAAGAGTTTTTTTGCCATAGATATCCACACTTTAAAAATTTGTCAGATTCGTTTGTTTGATATCGAGTCGTAATACAAATGTAGCCGAGATTCCGCGTTCGCGCCAGAAGCCATGCTGGTTGCAAATTCTTTGCCTGGGGCCACTCTTAATCGCGGGGCTCGAATCGCTTAATCAGGGATGCTCTCCTGGTAAAGTCGCCAGACTAAACTTTGATGGCGACTTC
>CALBSU010000464.1 GCA_937967285.1 uncultured Acidobacteriota bacterium | reverse complement strand
ATTCTGAAGAAGCTCAACGCGCACACTCGACTCGAGGCAGTCAGGCGCGCCGAACGGGCAGGACTCGTCTAACACCCTGCTTCTCGAGCCCTTCGGTCAGCAGGCGGAGATGATAGCCCATGGCCGCCAGCGTCATGGCATCCGCGAATCTGCGCGGCATGATGACCAGAGCTCGCGCGAGATACCGCCAGAATGTGATCCGCTGAGGATCGAGCAGGCCGAGCTTGAAGACTATGCGAGAGAATGTCGAGAGGCCCTCGATCAGGCCGCGATGAGAAGAAGTCGGCAGATTCGCCGGGAGTCGTCTCAAACTGTCGAGCGCCCGCTGATAAAATTCTCCCGGCCCGTAGATGGTTCGCATCAGCGATCTGTAGCCTTCGACCAGCCGGGATGCGTTCATCCTCGGAACGAAATTGAGCGCGCAACTGGTATTGTCACCGGAACTCTCATCGATCAGCCTGCCCTCTCGTTTGAGGCGCCTCCAGAGCTGTGTATCCGGTAGGGCGTTGAGCAGCCCGACCATGGCCAGAGGAATGGCGCTCTTCCTGATGAAGTCGATCTGTCGCTCGAAGATATCGACCGGATCGCTGTCGAAGCCGACGATGAAACCTGCCATGACCTGCAATCCGTTGAGCTGAATCTTTGTGACTGAATCGAGCAGGCTGGCGCGCGTGTTCTGCAGCTTGTGCGCTTCCCTGAGGCTCGACTCGACGGGCGTTTCGATGCCCAGAAAGACGCTCCGGAATCCGGCCCGGCGCATGCCACCGAGCAGTTCATCGTCATCCGCCAGATTGACGCTCGCTTCGGTCAGGAACTGAAACGGCATGCCGTGACGTTCCTGCCAGGCCGCGAGTTCGGGCAGCAGCAGCTTGACTTCCCGCTTGTTGCCGATGAAGTTGTCGTCCACGATGAAGACCGAACCGCGCCACCCGGTCCGTCGCAGCGCTTCGAGTTCGGCGATCATCTGCGCCGGGCTCTTTGTTCTGGGGACCCGACCATAGATCTCCGTGATGTCGCAAAACTCGCACTGGAACGGACAGCCGCGGGAATACTGAACCGATATCGAGCTGTAGCTCTTGAAATCGATCAGGCCGAAATCGGGAGCGGGAGTCAGCTCGAGCGACGGCCACTCGGTAGCCCGATATACCGGCTGAGTCGTCCCGCATTCGAGATCCCGAATGAAGACCGGCAGAGTGGTCTCCGCCTCGCCGATGAAGATGTGATCGGCCGCCGGCAGATTCTCGCCGCCGGTTGTCACGTATGGGCCGCCGATCGCTACCCGTTTGCCGCGAGTCCTGCAGCGGTCGACGACCTGCCGCAGAGCATCCTTCTGAACCAGCATTCCCGTCGCGAGGACGATATCCGCCCAGTCTATATCCATCGTCTTGAGCGGCTGAATGTTCATATCTATCAGGCGGCGCTCCCACGACTCGGGCAGCATCGCGGAGACCGTCAGTAATCCGAGCGGAGGGAAAGCCGCCCGCTTCCCCTCGAACCAGAGCGCGTGTCGAAAACTCCAGTAGGTATTCGGAAATTGGGGATTGACCAGTAGAACCTTCATGATTTTCTCCTTGCCGTCAGAGTCTCTCCGGTTGCGTTTTTTATTGCGGATTTGCGACCACTCATCTTACCGGAGCCTTTCGGCACAGACTGTAATAGTTATGTCAGAATTTCCTTCCGCTCTCGGATCGAATGACAAAAGTCATTGTCGATTCCGGGCGCCTTGTGACATTCTCGGGCCTCGGCGCAGATTTCAATGAAGGAGACAGTTATGAAAGGCAAATGGATGACGGCGACATTCGCCGTGATAATCCTGTTGGCGGCGGCCGGGTTGAGCGCTGTCGGAGGACAAGATATGGAAAAGCAGGCGTTGATGAAGGTGATTCGGCTTCAGACTGTTATCGGCGAAGAGGGCAAAGAGAAGCAGATTGAGCCGCTCTTCGACGGGCCGCGTCGAAAGCTCGTCCAGATTACCCTGAGAAAGCAGGCCGTGCTGGATGCGCACACCGCCCCCGAACCGATCACCATTCAGTGCATTGCGGGCAAAGGGACGCTGCTGGTCGGCGATCCGGGCCAGGCGGTCGAACTGACCCCGGGCGTGCTGGTGACCATCGAACCCGGGATCCTTCACGAAATCAGGGCTCAGTCAGAGGTTTCGATACTGCTGACGAAGTTCATGGAGAAGTGACACGGCGCTACCGGATATTTCCGATCGAATTCTTGACCGTGTCGTGCCTCGTCTTGAGCGTTCCCTTGATCTCTCTCCGGCCGTCCGATTCAAATGGGAGTTCGAATGCCTTCTCGCCGAATGACGAGGATTGCGACTGGCGCGCGGTCCCGGCGGAGGCTTTGCCGGCAGCCGCCCATTCCCGGTTGAGCTGACCGGAAGTTCCGCCCTCGAGGGTGACGACGCAGATGTTGGATTTTGAAGAGTTCAGGTTTGTGCGATTCAGGTTTCCGGCGGGATGCTCTTCAATGACGAGGGCATAACTGCCCGCCGGCAGTACGCCGAAAGAGAATCCGCCTTTCTCGTCTGTTCTGGTCCGCTGAATGATTACGCCGCGAGGCTTCTTCCTGAGCCCGACCTCGACATTCGGAACTCCCTGGCCGGCCTTTGCGGGTTTTACGTCACCTTCGACTCGTTCCGCATCGGCCTTCTTCTTCTTCGCATCGCGCGCCTTCTTCTCGTCCTGCACTGATCCTGCCGCTGCGATCAGGCTCAGAGCGACTATCGCCGCCGCCGCTTTGAGTGCCATAGGCGAAAATTTTGCCATAATATCCTCCTGCGAGTGATAAGCTACTCCGTTTCTTCGATTGATCCTATGATGCGACAACATCATATTAATGATGACTGGAAAATTTTATTGATGCGGGCGCCGGGCGAGGAATCTGAAGACCCATCGGTTACGTTCAATTATGACATCGGTGAATCCTGCTGATTCAAGACATGATCCGAATTTTTCGGGATCGACTGGCAGATATTCCCCTCGCCGATGCATGAATCGGAGTATCCGGGACGGTGGGCTGTCTGAGCCGGCGAAGAATCCTCCCGGTTCGAGAACGCGCAGGATTTCGCGGATGAGCCGCTCTTGAAGCGCTTTCGTCGGGATGTGGTGGAGCATGGTGAAGGAAACAGCGTTCGAGAAGGATCTATCGGCGAAGGGCAGAGCAGTCGCATCGCCCTCGATCACCGAGATTCTATTCACCGGCAGGCGTGATTTGAGTGAAGCGGCCAGGTGATGGTCGATTTCAATCGCGGTCAGTCGTTCGCATCGTCCGAGCAGCCATTCTGTTGTCAGACCCGGCCCCGGTCCGATCTCAAGCACCCGGTCGCCAAGTTCGATGCCTTCGAGGGTCCAGGGCAGAATTTTTCCCCCAAGCAATCCTCGCCACAAATCCGTCCGGCAGAACCAGCGGTGAAATCGGTTCATTTTATTATTCAGGCTCTGATTGCCTCGGGAGTCAGCCGTGGTCCGGAACCGGATCTGTACGCCACCGCCAGGCAGAGCAGCGCGAAGAGTCCAAGCAGGACGAAGCCGAGGGTGAAACTCCCGGTCGATTTCCTGATCGCGCCCAGCACCAGCGGGGGGAAGAATCCGCCGAGACCTCCGGCCGCGCCAACCAGTCCCGTCACTGCTCCGACCGCGTTCGGAAAGTATTCCGGCACCAGTTTGAAGACTGCTCCATTTCCGAGGCCGATCGCCGCCGCCATGCCGAGGGCGCCGATCGTGAAGGTGATCATCGACGGACAGGCCAGGAAGATCGCCATGGCTGCCGTGAACGGAAAAACCCAGAGCAGGATTCTCCGTCCCCCGATCTTGTCCGCAAGGATTCCACCAACCGGTCGCATGACCGTCGCCAGCACGACGAACCCGGCTGTTCTTGCTCCCGCGTCGCCCGGCGTCAGTCTGAATATCTCGGTCAGAAAGATGGGCAGGTAGATGGCCATCGCCACGAAGCCGCCGAAAGTGAGGAAATAATAGAGGCTGAGCAGCCAGCTCTTCGAATCCCTGAGCGGCCTGATGATTTCGCCGAATGACTTGACCGGCGCGCGGCGCGGAGCGTTTTCTGCCTTCAACA
>CALBSU010000461.1 GCA_937967285.1 uncultured Acidobacteriota bacterium | reverse complement strand
TTCAGGCTGAATTCGGCAGTGCTCTTCCAGGGGATTAAGTGAAAGGTTCGGCCATTCTGGATGGAAATGATTTGATCTTTGGCCAATTAGACTGGTTTCCCAACAAGTGTGATCCATTCTGATAATGGAGTGCGACGGCCCACGTGGCGATGGTAGTCGAATTTCAGTTAATCGGAATGCCGGACTACCAAAGCGACGCCGGGCCGTCGCACTCCACAGGTTCCCGATCTGTTCGCAGTTAACCTGCCGCCGGACGTTTCCGTTGTTGTCGTGGTCGTCGCTGAACGGGTATCATTGCATAGACACAGCGGGCTTCCTCATGTGCTGAAAATTTTCTATTATTCATCCTGCGCAACGATTCAAGAGTTTGTCAATTTTCCGCCCTTCAGAGGAGTCAGTCTTATGTCCGAAATTCTACATCCACAATCGAATTCGCCGTCGCCGTTTCTGGATCAGATCGAAAATGCCGAAAAGTATCGCAATTATGAAGCTGAGGCGCGCCCCTGCGTTCAGGAGCTCTATCGACTCAACCATGCCAGTCAGACGCTCGATTTCGTCCTCTCGAAGAAGGCCGAATACGGCCGGCTGGACAAGGCCGAGATGAGCATCTGGGAGGCGATGGATTATCTGACCAATCTGGTCGATGACAGCGACCCGGACATCGATCTGCCGCAGATCGATCATGCGCTGCAGACGGCCGAGGCGATCAGGATGGACGGCCACCCGCGCTGGTTCCAACTGGCGGGGTTCATCCACGATCTGGGCAAGGTGCTCTGCATGTTCGACGAGCCGCAGTGGGCGGTGGTCGGAGACACCTATCCGGTCGGTTGCGCCTTTTCTGACAGGATCGTCTATCACGAGCTGTTCCAGGCCAATCCGGATTATTCTCACCCGGTCTACAGCACGCCGAACGGAATCTACGATGCGCACTGCGGGCTCGACAACGTGCACATTTCGTGGGGGCACGACGAATATCTCTATCTGGTCACGCGCGATTATCTGCCGCGAGAGGCTCAGTGGATGATCAGGTATCATTCCTGCTATCCGGTTCACCGGGAGGGCGCCTACACGCACCTGCTGAGCGACGGGGATGCCGAACTGCTGAAATGGGTGCGCGCGTTCAATCCATATGACCTCTACTCGAAGAGCGAAGTGAGACCGGACATCAATGAGCTGAAGCCGTATTACGAGGATCTGGTGGCTGAGTTCTTCCCTGAAAAGCTCAAGTGGTAATGGAACCATTGAGATCATTGCAAAGACTGCAAAGTGATAAATCGCTAAGGATGCAAAGAGGGCAAAGGTTTGTTAAGCGAAGGCCGCAAAGAGGGCAAAGATTTGTCAGGGATCAAGTATCCGGGAGATGCCCGAGGGACGATAATCGGGTGCTCAATTTCCTAATAAAATCTTTGCCCCCTCTGCGGTCTTTGCGATTAATTCCCCTTTGCCCCCTTTGCGGACTCTGCGATTCGCTGTCTAAATTATGATCAAAAAAGCGGCCATTATCGGGGGCGGAGGGATACGGACGCCGCTGCTCGCTCACGGACTGATTCAGGCGCGGGATGCGCTGGGTGTCGAGGAGATCGCGCTTTTCGATCCCGACCGCGACCGTGTCAGGCTGACGGGGGAGCTGTCGAAGGAGGTGGCGCGACAGGGCGAGGTCTGGGTGACGACGCCGGAGCGGATCGAGGAGGCGGTCGAGGGAGCGGATTTCGTCATCAGCAGCATCCGCGTCGGCGGGATGGATGCACGGGCGCGGGACGAGCGGCTGGCGATCGAGCACGGGATTGCCGGGCAGGAGACGACCGGCGTGGTCGGCTTCGCCAAGGCGATGCGGACGATTCCGGTCGCGCTGGAACATGCCCGGACGGTCGAGAAGCACGCTCCGGGCGCATGGTTCGTCAGCTTCACCAATCCTGCCGGGCTGATCACGCAGGCGCTGGCCGAGCATACGAATCTGAAGCTGATCGGGATCTGCGATACTCCGAGCGAGATGTTCCACCGGATCGCGCTGGCGCTTGGGGCTCCGGCGGAAGATGTGCGATGCGACTATTTCGGACTCAACCACCTGGGCTGGGTCGGTCGCGTGCTGCTGCGCGGCGAGGACGTAACTTCGCGCATCATTAATAATGATACGGCGCTGCGAAGTCTCTATCATGCCGATCTCTTCGATCCGGCGATGATCCGTGCGCTGGGGCTGATCCCGAGCGAATACCTTTACTTTTATTACGAGCAGAGCCGGGCGCTCGAAAACCAGCGCCGGGCGGGAGCGAGCCGCGGCGAAGAGATCGTCAGGCTGAATGAAGCGCTCTTCGACCGGTTGCTTGAAAAGACTCACTCGGGCCGGGCGGACGAGGCGCTGGAGATCTACCGTGAATATCTGCGGCGGCGATCCGGTTCGTACATGAAACTCGAAGCTGAAGCCGGATCGGCGTTGGCCGAGGGGATCGAGCAGGAGGAAGACCCGTTCGATGCGGCGACGGGGTATCACCGGATCGCGCTGGACGTGCTGACGGCGCTGGAGGCCGACACGCCGTCGAGGATCGTCGTCAACGTAGCGAATCGCGGGGCGATCAGCGATCTGGAGGACGACGACGTGGTCGAGGTTCCGTGCCTTGTCGATCGAAGCGGAGCGCAGCCGCTGGCGATCGGCGCACTGCCCTCATCTGTCAGGGGGCTGGTTCAGTCGGTCAAGGAGTATGAAAGACTGACGATCCGCGCGGCTGTGGAGCGCTCGGCCAATCTGGCGCGGCGGGCGCTGATGGCCTATCCGATCATCGGCGAGTGGAGCCGTGCGGACGAACTGGTCCGCGCGCTGTGCCTCTCCGATGTCGAACACCTCAGGGATTTGCACTAAGATATGAAAAGTATAACTGGAATAATCCTTGTCGCATGGTTGATATTGAGTCTTCCTGATTCATGGGGTAAGCCGGCAGAAGCCTTCCCGCCGGGTGAGATGAAGGCCGGACTGGCGAAGGCAGTCATCACTCCCGACAGTCCGCTCTGGATGGCCGGATATGCGGCACGGACAAAACCAGCCGAGGGAAAACTGCAGGAGCTCCACGCGAAGGCGCTGGCGATCGAGGACTCAGCCGGCAACCGGCTGGTGATCGTGTCGAGCGACATCCTCGGATTTCCCCGCAAAACGGCCGATAAAATCACTGCCGAGGCCGGACGCCGGTACGG
>CALBSU010000460.1 GCA_937967285.1 uncultured Acidobacteriota bacterium | reverse complement strand
AGCTTTCCCCCGAGAAATGAGAGGTAGGTCAGGTCTCCGGAGGTGGTTAATCTGGCCAGAAATGCATCGCTCGCGCCGGCCTGGGTCTTCTGAAAGGCGTTGCCGGTGGCAGTGATGCCTGAAACGGCCCGCCCCGTAACGTGTGCATTTCCGACCCGATCCAGCGCGATGGCCAAACCTTCACCTATGCCGGTGATCTTTCTAAGATAATCGAACCCGCTGCCGGAACTGTTCACTTTTGCCACGAAGATATTCGGAAAGATCTGACCGGTAATGCAGGAACTGCCATCACTATCGACGGCGATCGATCTGCCGACGCCTGGTGTATATGTCGACCAGACCAGTCCGGTTCCCTGCGGATTCAGTTTGGTCACGAAACCGGCCGTGGTCATGGCTGGAATCGAAGTGATCGCCGCGCCCGGAGTGACGGGAAAATCGACGGAACTCGTCGTTCCCGCGATGTATGCGTTGCCTGCCATATCGACTTTGACGTCGTATGCATCGTCCGGCCCTACTGCACCTCCGAGATATGTCGAATAGACCAGCGCGCTGCCTGTCGGATTGAGCTTGAGCGCGAAGCCGTCACCGCCGAACAGATTGCCCACCTGTCCCGGGCCCGCGAATTTCGGCTGAAAAGCTCCGGGAGTAACCATCAGATCATTCGATCCCGTGAATCCGACGACATAGGCACTGCCCTGCCCGTCGACGGTTATCGCATAGGGGTAATCGAATCGCTCGAAACCTCCGATGTAGGTCGAATATTCGAGTGCGTTACCCTGCGGATTGAGTTTCGCCACGAAAGCTGCCGAGGCGTTCGAATTACCCCGCACGAACTGCGCTGCATCGGCGGATATCTGAAAAGCGTGCGATCTGACCAGACCGGTGAAGTAGATCGCCCCGGCGGCATCGGTGGCAACGGCGGTGATGAATTCGCAGTCGATCAGCGCCGAATAACTCAGAATCGGATCGATGATCAGCGGAAGCGAAGGATCGTACTCTCCGATCCTGAAACCGATCTTCCGCTCTTGAATGGCGTATCCGCCTTGCACTTTCTTTTGTCGGCCGTCGATCATCTGGTAGATGAACGGGCGCGACTGGCGCAGCGTTCCGCCTGGAGTAGTTATTACCAGATCGCCCGAATCGTCGATTCTCAGATCGTCCGCGCCGGTGCAGATCATTCCGATTTTTGACGGGTCCGCGCCGGGCGAGACGACGAAATCGTATTCGAGCCCGTTTTGATCGCCATGCCAGATCAGGTCGATCCCCGGCCAGACGGATTCATACCTGACTTTCGCAAATGACCTGACGCCGGTGATCCATTTGCGCGGATCTTTGTCTAGCAGGTAGTTGCCGGCGCCTGGCAGAGGATCGAGGCCCGTGATTTCCGGGCCCGGATTGGCGTTCGCCGGGCGGATCCGCAGCGCCGTGCCCTCGGTTCGGATCTCGGCGCCGAAATCGTCGAGCAGCAGCGTTATGCCGGGGCTCCTCGAAATGAATCTGACGGACGAATCGGCCTGTCCGGTGTTGATCTCGAACCGTTGCGGCAGCGATTGGAGTCGGGCAAGAGCCGTTTGACGTGTCAGCGGCCCCGGGATGCGGACCGCCAGATCCGGCGTCAGGACCGTCACAGTCAGCAGGGTGATCAGAAAAATCAGGCGTAACTTCATCTGTCATGCACCCGGGTTGAGGTTCTGTCGGCTAAGAGCCGTGACTGAGTTTGGGGGACGGTGATATAAACCGAAGCTGAATCTTATCATAACCAATGCGATCGGGGATAATTTTGAACATGGAACATGAGTTTGAATGGTTGGATGTTCGCACCGAATATCGAGAGGTGAGGGCGTCGAAACACGGGGATGAGCTGCGCTGGCTGGTCAATCGCGAGACGATCCTCAATCGGACGACGGGCGAGACTGTGACGCGGGCCGCCCTGCGCCATCCCGGGATCTGCGTCATGGTGCCGCTGACCGACGACGGTCGGATATTGCTTATGCGGCAGTACCGTTATGCGGTCGATCAGGCGCTCTGGGAATTGCCGGCCGGCACGCTCGAAGGCCGCGAGGAGAACCGGCGGATGGTCCCGGTCGAGACTCCCGAGGGTTGCGCGGCGCGCGAACTGCTCGAGGAGACCGGTTACGAGGCGACCGCCCTCGAAAAGGCCGGAGAGTGTTACGCCATGCCCGGCATGAGCGATGAGCTGATTCACATCTTCTTCGCCTCGGGCCTGACCCGGCGCGAACAGTCGCTCGACATCGGCGAAGTCATCTACGAGATACGGCCGTTTTCGTTTGCGGAGCTGAAGCGGATGATCGCGGAAGGCGAAATCCGGGACGCCAAGACGCTGATCGGCCTTTTTCTGGCGTTCAATGCGCGGCCCGGCGAATCGTCTGCCGGCTGATGCTGAAGGGCGAGAGGTCGATCGAGCTGTCGCCTTTGACGACCAGCTCGCTGACTGCCTGCGCGGTGATCGGCGTCAGCAGGATTCCGTTGCGGTAATGGCCGGTGGAGTGGATCAGTCCCTCGACCGTCGGATCGGGGCCGAGCAGAGGCAGGCCGTCCCGGGAGTGCGGCCTCAGCCCCGCCCAGGTCTCTACGATCGGCTGCGATTTCGCAACGGGCATGATCTCTGTCGCGTGTTCGAGGATGTCCGTCATTCCGCCGACCGTCACCGATTTGTCGAAACCGGCCCGTTCGGTGGTCGAGCCGGCGATGATCAGGCCGGAATTGCGCGGGATCAGATATCCGCGCCGCGAATAGATGACGTGGTCGAGCGATACGCCGGCTGAGCCGAACGAGACCATCTGGCCGCGGACCGGCTCGACCGCGGGGCCGTCGGACGATTCGATGAATTGCGACGACCAGCAGCCCGCGGCGATGATCACGACGCGCGCGCGAACCTCGCCGCGCGAGGTCAGGACGCCCCTCACCCGTTCCTTTCCGGCGACCGGCTCGGTCAGGATCTTTTCGACTCCGGCATCGGCCCGCAGCTCGGCGCCGTTTACGGTCGCGGCACGGATGAGCGCCGCCGCCAGCAGCCGGTTATCCACCTGATGATCGTCCGGGAATTTGAGAGCCCACCTGAGCGAGGGATTGAGACCGGGCTCGAGCTTCCTGACGCAGCCCGCATCGAGCCGTTTGACGTTCAATCCCGCGGCGTGCTGCCACTGCCAGCGGCGGTCGATTTCCTCGTCGTCTTCCTCTCGGAGCGACAGGTAGAGCGTGCCCTCCGTCCGGTACGCGATGTCGATGCCTGATGTCTCCCGCAGCTCGCGCGCAAATCCCCCATACATCGCCCGGCTCGCGACGCAGAGGTTGAAGAAGTCGCCGGTCTCATCAGCCTCGGCCAGCGGCGCGAGCATGCCGCCCGCGGCATGCGTTGCCTCGGCGCATAACGCGCCTTTCTCCAGCACGACCACGCGCTGTCCGGCCGCGGCCAGACGCCAGGCGATCGAACAGCCGATCACGCCTCCGCCGATGATCGCGGCGTCCCACTGCTTATGTTCTTCTGCGCTCATCGCCGATATGTCAGGACGGATTTGAGGTGGATTCCTGAGATTGTTCGCCGCGATACTGATCGCGCATATGGCGGGCATTGTCGACGTGACGGTCGATCCACTTGATCTGCTCGTCGATCGCCCAGTTCACGCTGTCGCGAAAACCGGTCAGGACGTCCTTCTTGAAAGTCGCGATCTCGTCCGCCGTCTTCTCGGGCAGACTGGCCCAGATCGAGTCGATGACGTAGTTGAATGGATTGGTGTACTTCTCGGACATAATGCTATTGCTCCCATCAATCGATCGAATATGTGGCGGCGCAGGTGTCGGTCTCCCAGACGCGGACCTTGTAGACCTGGACGCGATCATCGTCTACCTGACGACCGACCTCGTGCAGGAAATAACCCGCCATCTCCTCGGCCGAGGGGTTGATCTCTTTATCAAAGGGCGGCAGATCGTTGATGTTCTTGTGATCGAGGTAGTCGACCACCTTCTTCGTCGCCGCCTTGAGGTCTTTGAAATCGATCAGCAGCCCGATATTGTTGAGCTCTTTCCCCCGGACATAGACCTCGACACGGTAATTATGACCGTGCGTGTTCTCGCATTTCCCCTGGTACCCGCGCAGCGCATGCGCAGAGGAAAACCCCATCTCGATCATTACTTCTCTAGTCGGCATTCTTTAACGCTCCCTCCATGTTGAATAGAAAGTATAAAGTAGAAAGTAGAAAGTAGAAAGAAGGCGCAAAAGTTGAAAGTTTACGGATTAAATATTAAATTGCCTTGTCTTTCTACTTTCTACTTTCTACTTTTTACTGACATGAAACATAAAATCACACTCATCCCCGGCGACGGGATCGGGCCGGAGATCACCGGAGCGGTGGTCCGGATCATCGAGGCGGCGGGCGTCGAGATCGAATGGGACAGCTACATTGCCGGAGCCGAGGCGCTCTCGCGGTTCGGAGATCCGCTGCCGCAGGAGGTGCTCGATTCGATTCGCGCCAACGGGATAGCCCTCAAGGGGCCGCTCACGACGCCTGTCGGGAAGGGCTTCGCCAGCGTCAATGTCAGGCTGCGCAAGACGCTCGATCTGTACGCCAACCTGCGCCCGGTCAAGACCGTGCCCGGGCTGAAGACGCCGTTTGGAGACCTCGATCTGGTTGTCGTTCGTGAGAACACCGAGGGGCTCTACTCCGGCATCGAACACGAGGTCATCCCCGGTGTCGTCGAAAGCCTCAAAATCATCACCGAGAAAGCCTCGACGCGCATCGCCCGTTATGCCTTGGAGTACGCCCGGCGTGAGGGGCGCAAAAAGGTCACAGCCATCCACAAGGCCAACATCATGAAGATGTCGGACGGCCTCTTTCTGGAATGTTTTCGCAAGGTATCGCAGGACTATCCGGACATCGAAGCCGACGACAAGATCGTCGATAACACCTGCATGCAGCTGGTCATGCGACCGCAGCAGTTCGACGTGCTGCTGCTCGAAAACCTTTACGGCGACATCGTTTCCGATCTCGCGGCGGGGCTGGTCGGAGGGCTCGGCATCGTTCCGGGAGCGAACATCGGCGAACTCGGAGCGGTCTTCGAGGCCGTTCACGGCAGCGCGCCCGACATCGCCGGAAAGAATCTGGCCAATCCGACGGCGCTTCTCCAGTCGGGAATTATGATGCTCAGGTATCTCGGCGAACGCGATGCGGCGGATCTGATCGAGAAGGCATTTCGTCACACGCTGGACGTCAAAAAGATCCGCACTCGCGATCTCGGCGGGACGGCGCACACTACGGAATATACCGAGGCCGTCGTCGCGTCGATGAACGAACTGCGCGGAGCCTGACAGGCGCTACCGCCCGCCGGATCGCTCCGACTGGCGCAGCACGCGGACAGCTTTTTCATGGTCGGAAAGGCTGGCCGAAAACCTGTGCGAGCCGTCATTCTTTTCCGCATCCACCACGAAAAACAGGTAATCGGTTTGAGCCGGGTTGAGCGCGCTCTCGAGCGATCTGAGGCCCGGCGAGGCGATCGGGCCGGGCGGCAGCCCGGCGTTTTTGTATGTGTTGTAGCCCGATTCCCGGTCGAGGTCGCTCTGATAGATCTTGCCGCGATATTTTCCAGCCAGCAGCGCGGCGTAGATGACGGTCGGATCGCAGGCCAGCGTCATTCCGATCTTCAACCGCCGGTGGAAGACCGATGAGATCAGTTCGCGCTCTCCGTCGACCTTCGCTTCCTTTTCGATCAGCGAGGCCAGCGTCACGATCTGGCGGGTGGTCATCCCGGACCGTGCGGCTTTTTCACTCAGCTTTTCACTGTAGACGAGGCGAAAGCGCTCGACCATCGTTTCGACGATCTGGTCGATGCTGCTGGTGGTCGTGTATTCGTAAGTGTCGGGGAAGAGATATCCTTCGAGGCTGTCGGCCTGCGGATCGAGATCGGCGATGAGAGAGCTTTTCCTGAGCAGCGATTCGATCTTCTCCGGCGATCCGGGTTGCTTCAGCCCTTTCAGGCCGCCCAGCACGCGCGCGATGTCGAAGCGGTTGTAGCCCTCCGGAATCGTGAAGTTGAGCGTGACCACTTCGCCGCGAAGCATCTTGTCGAGCGCCTCGCGGGCAGAGATCGGCGATTTGAAAGCGTAGTCGCCCGCCTTGAAGACATGCGCCTGCCTGAATATTCGCACCCAGATGAACGACGGCCAGGTTCGGTCGATCACTCCCTCCCGCTCGAGCTGGCGGATGATCGAACGCGTACTGGTCCCCGGAGCGATGGTGATGATTCTGCCGCCGGCGTTATGATCGCGACTCCGGCCGACTTCGTAGAAGAGCCACGCGCCCGCGGCCGTGAAAGATATTAATAAGATAGCGGCCAGCGCCGCTCCGATCAGCGCGATCCGGCGCCGCCTGTTAATTGGGAGGATCTTCATTGATTATCGCTGTTGGCCGCTCAGGTAGTCCCGAAGGATGACCATGGCGGCGGTTTCATCGGAAAGTTGCCTCCGTCGGGCCGAATCATGCCCCTCTTCGCGGAGGATGCTATCGGCCTCGCGAGAGCTCAGCCTCTCATCGACAGGCAGAATGGGCAGGGCAGCTCGGCGTCCGAGGTCGGAGATGAATCGCAGCGCGCGGTTCGCCGCCGCGCCTCTCGATCCGTCCATATTCAACGGCAATCCGACGATGACGGTTCCGACCTCCAGCTCATCGCAGATCCGCGCGATCTCGTCGAGCATCTCCTCATAACCGCCGCGCCGGCGGCGAAGCGTGCGGAGCGGGCGCGCGGTCAGTTGCAACTCGTCGGAGACGGCCAGCCCGACGCTCTTCTCACCGTAGTCGATTGCGAGGATCCTGGCCATCTAGCTTGTTCTGTCAGCCGCAGGGAAGAGTCCGCACGAAGAGCCGACCCATGTCTTGTTCCGGTTGAAATCGACGCCCATCATTGCTCCCTTGCTCAGACGCAGAAGCGTCGTCGAGGCGACGGGTTCCGCCGCGCCCTGCGGCCAGAGGTACATCAGTCGAACCTCGACTTTGCTCGGTCCGTCGGGCGTCTCGACGACCGGCGCGTACTCCACCTTCTCCTGCAGCAGATAATCGTCGCGCTGACCGTCCGGAACCGACTCGAGATCGGCTCTGTTGATGTCTATTTTGACTCCGCTGCCGGCGAACGAAAAGAGCGGCTTGAGCACGAAATTCTCCAGATCGTCGGGGTAGTCCCGCAACTGATCCAGGAAATATGCGCGCGGGACGGTCGGATGATCCAGCCAGGGCAGCGAGAACTTGCTCATCCTGAAATACCAGTTCGGATGTCCCGCCCATTCGACGTCCAGCTCGTCGCGGAAGTCGAACCGGGCCTTGATTTCCCGCCGGATGAATTCATCGATGATGACGCGATTGTAGATGCGACGGATCTCGATCTCTCTTCCGTCGCGCCGGTAGAAGAGCTTCCGGTCGCGCTTCACCACATCGGTCACGCAGACGAACGGAATGCCGAAAAGTTTTTCAGTCACCCTGAAGTCGGGCAGGGTCTTCTGTCGCAGCGGATCGATCTCCATCAGGATGACCGATTCGGGTTCGTGTCCGGCGAGCAGTATCTCGCGAAGCATCGCCAGATAGCTCTCTTCGCTCAGGCCGGAGAGCAGCGACTCGAATCCTTCGAGCCCGAAGATGCGCTTGTAATGGTCTGGCATGATGAACTGAAAAGCGTAGAGCGAGGCGCAGCCCTGCAGTTCGATCAGTTTCGGCGCCAGAGCTCCGTCGCGGTCGCGCGTGATCGCGAAATCGACCTGGATGAAGTCCGGGTGCGCGCCTTCGCCGGGCGTATCGTAGGCGGGAGGGATGGCGCGCCTTGATTCGGCGAGGTAGGCCTCGGTCCCGAGCTGCGCAATGATCTCCGTCGCCGCCTGCTGCATGGTAGCCAGCAGCCCCGGCGGCAGAAAGACCGGAGTCTCGCAGATCCTGAATTCGATACTCGTCGCCGATGCAGCCTCCAGCGATCGCACCAGCTGTTCGTATTTCTCCTGCGTGAAAGCGGAATTGAAGGCCGCTCTGATTTCAGGAATCACGTTCTCTTCCTCGCTTCGAGTGTTTTACCGGCATTGGGCGCATGCCGAAATTGAAGTCCGGCGACCGGTTCGACATCCCGGTCATTTCGTCTTGTTTTCAGCCTCAGCCATCGCCTGAAGTTGAGACCGGCACTGTAACATATATTCGATAAAAGCCCTTGTCGGCGAGGGCTGAAATCGCCCGAGCGAGACCATCGAAACCGAGCGTCGCAGGCGATGGCCGGTGATGTGCAGCCGGGCCAGCCGCCCCTCCTCGACCTCTTCCCTGATCGCCCAGACCGGCAGCAGCGAGACGCCGATCCCGCGTTCGACCATCAGCTTGATGAAGAACGTGTCGTTGGACTCGAGCGCCAGGTCGGGACGGACGCCCACCTCGTCGAAGAACTGGTCGGTCGCCCTGCGGATCGAAGCTCCGCGCTCGAACAGAATCATCTTCTCCTTCTCGATCTGCGCGACCGAGACCGTCTTCAGTTTCGCCAGCGGATGCTCGATCCCGACCACCAGCAGCAGTTCGTCCTCGAAGAGCTTGACCACCTGAAGATTGGGCGAGTAGACCGCCAGAGAAGCGAATCCGACATCGGCCGCTCCGTTCAGGATGTCGGCCACCGTCTGCTCGGTCGAGACTGTGGTCCTGAAGGAAAGATCGATCCCGTGATGCGTATCCATGAAGGATTCGAACAACGGAGCGAAAAGATAGACGAATGCCTGCGTCGCGGCCGCCACCCGCACTCTTCCCACGGGCGATCGCTCGCGCCCGAGGATCTTCTCCTTCAGCGCCTCGGCGTCGTCGAGGATCCTGACCGCATATTCCAGCGCGATCTTTCCCGCCTGAGACAGCTTCACACCGCGCTTGGCCCTGATGAAGAGCGGTTCGCCCAGTTCCTCCTCGAGCGCCTTGATCTGATGACTGACCGCCGATTGCGTCAGATTCAGCCTTTCCGCCGCGCGCGTGAAGTTCAATGTCTCAGCCACGATCCGGAATGTTTTAAGATGCGTCATCTCCATTTTCACTCACCCCCGTCATCCGTTTTCCGCCTCCCGGGCGAGAAGTTCAGATATTAGCACGATTGATCGTGTGGATTACAACAATGAGTTGGACAGATGGCAGATAAATATCGATAATGCGATCGTGGTTGAGCGATAGAGGTGGCGCCGGAAGGCGAAGATCACGAAAAACGCGCAAGCACGGGAGCAGGAGGGAGAAAGATTCTGACTTCCGCCGGCCGGATCGGGACGGTAAT
>CALBSU010000459.1 GCA_937967285.1 uncultured Acidobacteriota bacterium | reverse complement strand
GCCGCGGCGGCGCCGAGCCGCATCAGCACCACATCGCCGCTTCAGGCGCTGACTCTGCTCAATCACCGGTTCACTCTGGACATGGCCGATGCGCTGAGCAACCGACTGAAGAAGGAAGCGCCCGATGATGCCAAACGCGTGCGCCGCGCCTTCGTGCTGGCTTTTCAGCGCGCGGCTTCAAGAGAGGAAGAAAATGCCGCGATGGAATTGATCGGGAAACACGGGTGGCGCGCATTCTGCCGCGCTCTGCTGAATTCAAACGAACTGATCTATCTGAATTGAGGTGAGGAGATGGATGCGCTTTCACTGACGCGCCGGCATTTTCTGAGAGATACGACCACGGGCCTGGCCGGAGTTGCGCTGACACACCTGCTCGCCGGCGAAGTGTTCGCGCAGCGGATTCAGCATCACGCGCCGAGGGCCCGACAGGTGCTGCAGATCGCCTGCCCCGGCGCGGCTTCGCATATCGACCTGTGGGACTACAAACCCGCGCTCGAAAAATATCATGGCACGCCCCTGCCCGGCGGAGAGAATGAAGTCACATTTCAGGGCAAGAACGGCAACATCATGAAATCGCCGTGGCCGTTCGCTCCGGCGGGCTCAAGCGGCAAGATGCTGACGACGCTGCTGCCGCATCTGAGCCGGCACGCCGACGACATCGCATTCATTCATTCGATGACATCGCGGAGCAATACTCACGGGCCGGCGAGCGTCTTTATGAACACCGGCTTCGTGCGCGAAGGGTTCCCGTCAGCCGGAGCATGGGCGAGTTACGCGCTCGGCAGTCTGAACGAGAACCTGCCGACCTACATCGCAATCACGGATGTTCGAGGCGAACCTCCGAACGGCAAGGCCAACTGGTCGAACGGATTTCTTCCAGCTCAGCATCAGGCGACGATGCTCGCGGCGCACCAGCCGCTGCGCAATCTGGATCGTCCGGCCGATATCGCTGAAGACGAGGAAGCGGCGACACGGGCCTTTTTGCGGAGACTCAACGATGCGCACGCCGAGCGCAATCCGGGCGAGACCGAACTGCGCGCGCGAATGGCTTCGTATGAGCTGGCCGCGCGGATGCAGATGGCCGCGCCCGAGGCGACTGATCTCAAAGGCGAATCGGCCGAAGTTCACAAGCTCTACGGCACGGACGACGCGAATCCGCTGAAGGCAGCGTATGCGCGCAATTGCCTGCTCGCACGGCGCCTGCTCGAGCGCGGCGTTCGGTATGTGACGCTCTACTGCGCTTCGCGCGCGAGCGGCATCGACGGCCTGCTCAACTGGGACGCGCACCGGACGCTCAAGACCGACTACGAGCGCCATTGCCCGATCCTGGACCAGCCGACGGCGGCTCTGCTGACTGATCTGAAACAGCGCGGTCTGCTGAAGGACACGCTGGTGCTGTGGACCACAGAGTTCGGCCGCATGCCCACGCATCAGGAAGGCTCGACCGGGCGCGATCACAACCCTGACGGATTCACGCTCTGGATGATGGGCGCGGGAGTCAAAGGCGGAGTCAGCTATGGCGAGACCGACGATTTCGGGCGCCGCGCGGTCAGGGACATCGCCACGGTTTACGATTTTTACGCGACCGTGCTGCACCTGCTGGGAATCGACCACGAGCGCCTGACCTATTATCATAACGGAACGAACAGGCGACTGACCGACGTTCACGGACACGTCATTCGCGACGTACTGGCTTGAGTTCGCGGCAACATCCGGCTGGAATCCGAAAATTATCGGTTAACAAAATATCTAAGGATTTCGACGCCAAGAAGGCCAAGATCAATTAGTCATTCAAACGCCGGATTATGTCGATATTCGAGCGGCAAGATGGAGAAAAAAGGAATAATTCCCTCCTTAATTCCATCTTGGCTGTCTTGGCGTCTCGGCGTCGAAATCCTAAAGTATCCTCTGCTAAAGATACCTGTCGAGGAAGACATCTCATGAAAAGACACGCTTCATCACCGGTTACGACCCGCAACCTGAGAGCGGCGATTGCAATCCTTGTCGCGCTGTCCGCGTTCCTCGTGACGAATGGTCCGGCGGACGCCGGGCGCTCTGAAAAAGCCCCGGCGCAACTTGCTCAACTGCTGCGACAAAACTGCGCTCAATGCCACGACAAGGGTGCGCGAAGCGGCGGGCTGGACCTCGACGCATTGTCGTTCGACCTGTCAGATCGCTCGATTCGCGATCAGTGGATTCGGATCTACGACCGTGTTGACAAAGGCGAGATGCCGCCGAAATCCGTGGCATTTCCGACGGCGCAGCGCGCGGAATTGCTGCGACTGCTCGGCACGGAACTTCACGCGGCGGACCGTGCAGAGATCATCGCATCAGGTCGCGGTCCGATGCGACGATTGAATCGCGATGAGTACGAACAGAATCTGCGAGACCTGCTGCAACTGCCGAACCTGGACATCCGCGACATGCTTCCCGCCGACCGCGAGGCGTATCATTTCAACAAGGTATCTGAGACGCTGGATATGTCGCGCGTCCAGTTGACGGCATACCTGGATGCCGCGGAAGAGGCGCTGCAGCAGGCGATGGCGACTCAACCGCCGGCTGCAATGAAATATCGCGCCGTCGGAAAACAGTTGTCCTTTGTCCGGTCGATCGTCGGTGAAAAACAGTCCATGTTTTTCGCACGCAATTCGATCGGCATCGATTCCAACGAAAAGGGCGATGAAGCGGACCCCACGGTCGAAATGGCGATGTTCCGTTCGCCCGGGTGGCCGTATGCCATCTTCCCGAAGAAACTGGTGACGACGACCGCCGGGAGCTATCGCGTGCGCTTTTCGGCCCGCGCCGTGCTCCAGACCGAAGGATTCCGGCTGGAGCCGGCGAAACTGCCGGTGCCGATGACCTTCCGCTCGCGCCGCCCGACCAATCACGATATCGCGGAGGATGTGAAATCGGTGGGCGGGATCATCGACATTCAGCCGAACGCTCAACCGGGCGCCGGCGTGTATGAAACGATTGTGCAGCTTGGCGCGGGACAGACCATCGAATACGGCCTGCTCGGATTGCCGGTGCCGCAGCCGGACGCGCAGGGCATCACTGGTTCGTATCGCTATCCGCCGTTCCCCGAGGGCGGTCAGCCGGGTATCGCATTTCAATGGATGGAGGTCGAAGGACCGCTCGCGCCCGAAACCTGGCCGCCGGCATCGCATCGCGTGCTGTTCGACGATCTCGGCATAGAGGTGAAATCCGCAAATCCCGAGCGCGATGCGCGACGACTGCTGCGCCGCTTCATCGATCTCGCCGCCCGCGAACCCGTGCCGGAAGAGGCAGCCGCGAAATTCGAGCAGTTGACGCTGTCCCGGCTGAGCGCCGGATCGTCGCTGGCCGAGGCTCTGCTGAGCGGCTACAAGGCATTTCTCTGTTCAGACCTGTTTCTCTACCTGCGGGAACCGGTCCGCAGGGATGACCAGTTCGCCGTCGCCAACCGGCTCTCGCATTTTCTGACCGACACGCGGCCCGATGCGGCGCTGGTCGAGCTTGCGCGGCAGGGAAAGCTGACCAATCCGGCGGTGCTGCGCCGCGAAACCGACCGTCTGATTTCCGGCGACGGTTTTCAACGCTTCGTCAGGCATTTCACCGATTACTGGCTGAGCCTGCGCGATCTGCGCCGCGACGATCCGGATATCCGGCTTTATCCCGAATACCGGCTGGACGATTACCTGGTCGAATCGATGGGGCTGGAAACGCGCGCGTTCTTCGCCGCCATGGTTCGCGAGAACCTGCCCGCCACGACTTTGATCGACGCAGACTTCACCTTCGCCAACGATCGGCTGGCGAAACACTACGGCTTGCCGGAAATGGCCGGCTCGACGGTACGGAAAGTCAAATTGCCGGAAGACAGTCCATACGGCGGCTTGCTGACGCAGGCATCGATTCTGAAGATCACGGCGAACGGAGTGACGACTTCGCCGGTTCTGCGCGGGGCATGGGTGATGGATCGCCTGATCGGCCAGCCGCCTTCGCCGCCCCCGCCGGGAGTTCCCGCGGTCGAGCCGGACATTCGCGGCGCCAGATCCATGCGGGACATTCTGGCGCTGCACACGAAATCGGCGTCCTGCGCGTCCTGCCATGCCCGGTTCGATCCCGTCGGTCTGGCGCTCGAGAACTTCGATGTCATGGGACGCTGGCGCACCAGTTATCGCGGACTGGAGACCGGCCGCCGGATCAGCGGCATCGATCCTTCGGGACACGACTTCAGCTACACGATCGCCAACACGGTGGATACCGCCGGACGGCTGGTCGATGGACGCGAATTCAGAGACGTTCACGCGCTGAAGGAAATTTTCAAGGACAATCCACGACAGCTCGCTCGCAATCTGCTGAATCAGCTTACAATCTATGCCACGGGCACGCCGGTTCGATTTGCCGACCGGCGCGAGATCGAATCGATCCTCGATTCGTGTGACGGCTACCGCGTCCGCGATCTTCTGCACGGGCTGGTTCAAAGCAGCATTTTTACAGGCTACAATGGCCGCAGCAAAAAGGAGGCGACGAAGTGAAAGCACCGCACATCCATACTTCATCCTCGAGCATCGCGCGCCGCACGTTTCTGCGCGGCCTTGGAGTTTCGCTGGCTCTGCCCGCGCTGGACTGCATGACGCCGGCCTTTGCGCGGACGGCCGAAGCTCCGCGGCGCATGCTGGTCATCGTCAACAACATCGGAGTGCTGCCGAAACACTTCTTTCCGACCGGCGCCGGTCGGGATTACGAAGCGTCGCCGCTGCTTTCGATACTCAGCGCCCATCGCGAGGATTTCACGATCTTCAGCGGACTCTCGCATCCCGGCGTAACCAGCGGGCACAGCACCGACAACTGCTTTCTGACTTCGGCTCGCGGCGCGTTCAAGGCGGGATTCCGCAATACGATCTCGCTCGATCAGTTCGCGGCTGAAAAGCTCGGCCAGGTGACGCGCTTCCCGACCTTCAACCTCGGCGTCAACATCGAAAAGGCCAACCGGAGTCTTTCGTGGACGCGCGACGGCGTGCTGCTGCCGGCCGAGGACAGCGCATCGAAACTTTTTCAGAAGATGTTCGTGCAGGGCGACGCTGCCGCCGTCCAGCGGCAACTCCGCCGGCTGGAAGAACGCGGAAGCATTCTCGACACGCTGCAGAGCGAGGCCAATCGCTTCAGCCGCAATCTGGGCAGCGAGGATAGAACGCGCCTCGATCAATATTTCACTTCGGTCCGCGAGGTCGAACAACGACTGGCCGCGGCGCGCGAATGGGAGCTGAAGCCGATGCCGCCATTGCCGAAAGACGGCAGGCAGACTCCTCCCGCGGACCTTCCGGACGGCAAATACTTTTTTGAGAAATTCGAGCTCATGCTGTCGATGGCTCAACTGGCATTTGAGTCGGATTCGACGCGCATCGTCACTCTGATGCTCGACGCTTTTCGGACTCCGATCTTCACTCTGGGGGAACAAAAGGCAACCACCGAAGGCTACCACGGGCTGAGCCATCACGGGCAGGACGAATCCAAGGTGCGCCAGCTCGAAGCCGCCGACCGGCGCAACATGGAGGTGCTCGCCAAACTGCTGACCGAACTGGCCGGCAAACCGGATGGCGGCGAGCGACTGCTGGACCGCACGATGGTGCTTTACGGCAGCAACATGGGAGAAGCCAACATTCACGACAACTCGAACCTGCCGATCATCCTGGCCGGAGGCGGCTTCAAACACGGCCGCCATATCGCATTCAAGCGCGACAACAATGCGCCGCTCAGCAATCTCTTCGTCACGATGCTGCAGCGCCTCGGCGTCGAGGCCGATTCCTTCGGCAGCAGCACGGGCCGCATCGCCGAGCTATAAGGAAATCTGAATGCTGAAAAGGATGCTTTGCTGGACGGCAATCGCTCTGCTCGCCGCTCTGGGCTTTGTCGCGGCCATGTACCTGATCGAAATGCGCCGCGCCTACCAGCGAGTCAGCGGCCGGAGCAAAGTCATCGCATCGCCGTACGGTAACATCGAATACACCGAAGGCGGCAGCGGCCCTCCGGTGCTGGTCATTCACGGCAGCGGAGGCGGCTACGATCAGGGTGAGTTGATGGTGCAGGCGGTCTTGAACGACGAGTTCCACTGGATCGCGCCATCGCGCTTCGGCTATCTCGGATCGTCGCTGCCGGACGGCGCGACCTTTGACGAACAGGCAAATGCGTATGCTCATCTGCTTGACCGGCTGGGAATCGATCGAGTTGCCGTCGTGGCGCTCTCGCATGGCGGGCCGTCGGCGCTGCTGTTCGCGGCCCTGCATCCGGAACGCGCCACATCTCTGACCCTGCTCTCGTGCGGAGTCGCGTCATCGTCCGCGCAGGATCAGGAAGAGGCCAATCGCAAGGGCAATGCCCTGATGACGATCTTCAGATACGATCTGCTCTACTGGAGCATCAGCCGGCTCTTCAGGGGCCGGCTGCTCGATCTGATGGGAGTCGACGAGAGAGTGATCTCGGGGCTGACTCCGCGGCAGCGGGCGCTGGCCGATCAGGTGATCGATTTCATGAACCCCGTCTCGCTGCGATCGAAAGGCGCGGCTTTCGACAACCGCGCGGCCATGCCGAATGAGCGGATCTCGGCGATCAAAGCGCCGACGCAGATCTTCCACGCGACCGACGACTCGCTGCAACTCTTCCGTAACGCTGAATTCGCCGGCGCCAATATCCCCGGGGCGAAACTCCACCGGTACGAGCGTGGCGGACATCTGCTCATGATCGTCGAGCAGGAGAGAATTCGCCCCCTCGTCCAAAAATTTATCCGTGACAATATGAGATGATCACGGTAACGAGCTGCAAACCATCAAATCGAGAATTATGAAAACCTGCGTTTATCTGATCGTCGCATTATTGCTGGCAACATCGTTCAGCGCCTTCCCGGGCGGATCGTCCGCCGCCGAATTCGACCTCGTAGTGCTGGGAGGAAAGATCGTCGACGGGACGGGCAATCCCTGGTACGAGGCCGATATCGGGATCACCGGCGGAAAGATCGTCGAGATCGGCCGGATCGATCCTCAGCGGGCAAACGAAGTGATCTATGCCCAGGGGCTGATCGTCGCTCCGGGATTCATCGACGTTCACACGCACATCGAGGGAGGGATCGAACGGAACCCGAATGCCGAGAACTTCCTGATGATGGGAGTGACCAGCGTCGTGACCGGGAACTGCGGATCATCGAGACTGAATCTGGAAGAATGGTTCGAGAAGATCTCCGGCGCGGGCATCGGCGTCAACGTCGCTTCGCTGATCGGACATAACACAATCCGGCGCGAGGCGATGAACGGAGACTTCGACCGGCCTCCACGCCCCGATGAACTGGATCGCATGCGCGACCTGGTCGACCGAGCGATGCGTGCCGGAGCAGTCGGACTCTCGACCGGCCTGGAATACGTCCCCGGCATGTGGGCCACGACCGACGAGATCGCCGAGCTGGCCAAAGTCGCCGCGGCATACGGCGGCGTCTATGCCTCACACATGCGCGACGAGGGCGAGTTCATCGAAAAATCGGTGGCCGAGGCCATCGCGATCGGCGAGAAGGCCCGGATCCCTGTCGAGATCTCGCACTTCAAAATCTCGAGTAAGAAACGATGGGGCGCCAGCGCCGCGTCGATCAAAATGGTCGAGGATGCTCGCGCGCGGGGCCTGCAGGTGACGGTCGATCAGTACCTCTACCCTGCAAGCAGCACCGGCATCGGCATCCTCTTCACTTCGTGGGTCTTCGACGGCGGACGCGAGAAGACAGAGGAGAGGCTGCGCGACCTCGCCACGCGCGAGCGGATCAGACGCGACGTGATCGAAAAGGCGCGCGCCCAGGGCTTCAGCGATCTCTCTTTCGCATACATCGCGAACTATGAGACCGATCAGAGTTTCAACGGCCGGAATCTGGCGGAGATCACTCAGGCGAAGAAAGGCAGAAAAGAGATCGAGGCGCAGGCCGATCTGGCGATCGAGATCCTGCAGGCCGGAGGCGCGTCGATGGTTCTGCGAAAGATGTCCGATGAGGACGTCGAGAGAATCTTCAGGCAGCCGTTCACTATGGTCGCATCCGATGCCGGCGTCATGTCGTGGGACGACAAGAGCGTTCCGCATCCGCGCGGCTTCGGCAACAATGCGCGCGCCCTTGGGCTTTACGTACGGGAGAAGAAGATCGTCTCACTGCCCGAGGCGATCCGGCGCATGACCTCGCTTCCCGCTCAGACCTTCGGCCTGCTGGACCGCGGACTGATCCGCCCGGGGATGGCTGCGGATCTCGTCATCTTCGACGAGAACGCCGTCCGGGATCTGGCCACGTTCGAAAAGCCCAAGACATTCCCGGTCGGGATCGATTACGTCATCGTCAACGGCCGGAAGGCGGTTGAGAGATCGACTTACAGCCACACCAATGCCGGAGTTGTCCTGCGCGGTTCCGCGAAGAAAGTCGAATCCGTTGATGAGGCGACGGCCGCCGAACGCGCACTCCGCGTCCGCGACGAACGCATCTTCACCAGATTTTACAGGCTGAAACGTGAGAAGGAAGCCGGGCTGATCGACGCCGACAGATATGTCGCGGCGCTGAAGGCTCTGCGGGAAGATGAGTTGAAACTGTTCGAAGACGCGAAAAATGTCCGTTTCAACAACATGACCGAACACGAATACTGGCATCGCTCGCGCCTGAAATTCCCCAGCTCGATACTTCAGGAACTGCAGATGATCGAAAGGAAGTAGCGCATCTGGATTAATCGCAAAGACCGCGAAGGTGGCAAAGGGAAATAGCCGCAGAGACCGCGAAGCTGGCAAAGAGGGATAACCGCAAAGACCGCGAAGCTGGCAAAGGGTATTAATAATGATCAGTGTTCGTGTTACTTTCCAGTGGGAAGTTATCCGAATCTTAATATCACCAAAATACCTTTGCTAACTTCGCGGTCTTTGCGGTTATCCCTCTTTGCCAGCTTCGCGGTCTTTGCGGTTATCCCCCTTTGCCACCTTTGCGGTCTTTGCGGTTATCTCCCTTTGCCAGCTTCGCGGTCTTTGCGGCTATCCCTCTTTGCCACCTTTGCGGCTGGTTCGACAGGGTTT
>CALBSU010000458.1 GCA_937967285.1 uncultured Acidobacteriota bacterium | reverse complement strand
GTCTGTTCCTCGATCATGACGTCCATGACGTCGTCGACCGTCACGAAGCCGACCAGATTCCCGTCCTTTTCGAGCACCGGCACAGCCAGCAGATTGTACTTCGCCATTTTGTTGGCGACCGTCTCCTGATCGTCGTCGACCATGACGGTGATCGGCTTGCGGCGCATGACGTCGGCGACAGACTGCGTCAGCTCCGCCATCACCAGATCGCGCAGCGAAATCGCTCCGATCATCCGCTGAGTTCCGGGTTCGAGGACATAACAGGCATAGATCGATTCCTTCTCGCGGGCCACCTGCCTGATGTGTTTGAGCGCCTCGGCGACGGTCATGGCGGGATCGAGCGTCACGTACTCGGTCGTCATGATTCCGCCGGCCGTGTGCTCCTCGTACTGGAGCAGATGCTCGAGCTCGGTCTTGACCTCGGTGCTGACCTTCGAGAGCGTCCTTCTTCGTTCAAGCAGATTCATCTGCTGGACGATGTCGGTCCGCTCGTCGGCCGAGAGCTCTTCGATGATCTGAGCCGCGCGTCCGGGTTCCTGCTTGCCGAGGATGGCGCTGCGCCGCGTCATGGTCGGCTGGTCGAAGAGCTCGATCGTCCGAGGAATCGGGAGCATCATGACGACTGTCGCCGCCTCGATCAGCTTCAACTGATTGAGGAGCTCGACCAGATCCTCCGCAGGAAGGTCGGCCACCTGTTCGCTGATGCCGACAAAGCTCTCCTCGAGGCGGAGGTTGATCCGTTCGCGCAGGTCTTCGAGAGTCGCCACTTCCTCACCCCCTTTCCCGGACTTCCGTCAGATGATCCGAATTCGCATTGCCAAGCTCATCTGCGGGCTTCCCATTTTTTCCGGAGTTCGTTCATCAGGTCGATGAAGCGCAGATCGCAGCGCAGGTTGTCGAGCCGGTCGTTGTCGGCGAAGAGCGGATAGTTCTCGTTGCCGAGATTGACCGCTCGCTGGACCCATTCGACCGCCGAGTCGCGGTCGTTCTCCATCGCATAAAACGAGGCCAGCCAGATGGCCACATCGTGGTCGGCCGCCGCCACATCCCGGACATTGTCGGTGATCAGCGCCCGGGCCTGCTCGTGCTCGCCCTGTTTGCTCAGGCACCAGGCCCGCAGAATATGCAGCGCGTCGAAATGCGGATGCTCGGCCAGCGTCTCCTCGACCATCGCCTGGCACTCCTCGACCTTACCCTGATTGAACAGTGTCAGCGCCATGAATGTCTTGATCAGCGGATGATCCGGCTCGACCTCCCGGGCCTTCTCGAACTCCTTCAGTGCCGCATCATATTCATGCCGGTAGGTCAGGATCCGGCCACGGTTGTAGCTGGCGATGACGATGTCGTTGGGATTGAGCTCGAGCAGCTTGTCGTACTGGCGGAGCGCCTTGTCGTAAAGGCCGTTGAGCCGGTAGAGCATCCCGGCGATGATGAAGACCGTCGGGTCGTTCGGAGCATCGCGCCGGACGTCGGCCAGCGTCGCCAGCGCCTTGTCCTTCTCGCCGCGGTTGAGATAGACGTAGACCATCTGAAGACGCGCGCCGGGAAGCGTCGGATCGAGCTCGATCGCCCGCGTCAGCGACTTTTCGGCCAGCGTGAAATATTCATGACCGCCATATCCCTGACCGTGATGAACGTAGCACCTGCCCAGCGTGTAGTGGGCGCGCGCGAAATCGGGATCGAGCCGGATCGCCTCCTTGAGCATCTTGATCGCATCATCCAGATCGCGATCATCGAAGCTGTGAGACATATATTTGAACAGCAGATCGCGGCTTCGCAGATAGAATTCGTATGCCTCGGGGCTTTTGGTGAGCGGTTTTTCGATCGTCTCCTGTTCCTTGGCGGTCGGCTTCAGCTTGAGACCGTCGATCACCCTTTCGGCGATGGTGTCGAGAACTGAGATCAGATCGCGGGCATCGGAGTCGATCTTGTCGCTCCACAGAATCTGCCCGGTAATCGTGTCGATCAGCTGGGTCGTGACACGGAACCGGTTGGCGGTCTTGACGAAGCTGCCGGCGAGGATCGATCCGACCGCCAGGTCTTCGCCGACCTGCTGCGGATCGACATTCTGTCCGACGTACTGCGAAATGTACTGCGAGGGCCGGACGACCAGCGATTTGAGCGAGGCCAGCTCCGAGATGATCCCGTCGGCCAGCGAAAACTCGTAAAAATTGTCCTCCGCGTTGCCGGTCAGATTCCTGAATGGCAGGACCGCGATCGTCTTCTTGTTCTCGGTTCCCCAGGTCGGAGGTTTGGATGTCGCCGGCGCGCTGCTGTTCCTGAACCGCGAGGCGCTCGAGGCCGTCCCGCCAGACTTCTGACCCTGCGGCTGACTGTTAAGCAGCTTGCCCCAGGCCCGTTTGCTGAAGACCCGGCCGATCGCCCCTGTCATCCGCCACGAATTCCGCGCCCGCTGCGGCGCCACGATGTTGGCCGAGATCTCCGTCGGCACGACGCCCGATTCGAGAGAGATCTCGCGCATCAGCATCTTCATCTCGTCGCGGAACTGCTCCATCGTGCTGTAGCGGTCCTTCGGATTCTTGGCCAGCGCCTTGTCGAGCATCTCCTCGATCTCCTGCGGAATGTCGGATCGGATCGAGGTGATCGGCGGATGCTCGCTGTTGATCACCGCGTGCAGGATCTCGATCCGGTTCTTGCCCCTGAAGGGGCGCTGACCCGCAAGCATCTCGAAGAGCAGAACTCCGAGGCTGAAGATGTCCGTGCGATGGTCGACCCGCTCGCCCGAGGCCTGCTCGGGCGAACCGTAACCCATCGTCCCGAACGGGACGCCGGTCTCGGTCATCAGTTTCTCGCCGTCGACCCCTTCCTGCTCCTCGCTCTCGATCATCTTCGCCAGTCCGAAATCGAGCACCTTCACCTGGCCGCGTTCATTGACGATGATGTTTGTCGGTTTGATGTCGCGGTGGACGATCCCGCGCGAATGTGCGGTGGCGATCGCATCCGCAACCTGGATGGCGATCGAAAGCGCGCTCAGTATCTCGAGCGGCTGCTTGTTCATGAAAACATCCAGCGTCGGACCTTCGATGAACGGCATGACTATGTAATACAGTCCGTCGCTCTCTCCGATATCGTAAATCGCGCAGATGTTAGGGTGATCCAGGGCAGAAGCCAGGCGGGCCTCACGTTCGAAACGCCGGCGGGCGCTATCGCTCGAAGCCTGATCCGGGAGCAGGGTTTTGATGACAACGATGCGATTAAGACGTGTATCTTCGGCTTTGTAAGCTGTTGCCTGCCCGCCCTGCCCAAGCTGTTCGATAATCCTGTAATGTGAGACGGTCGTGCCTGGTGCGAGCGGAGTCATTTTTTCCCTCTAAACCTATGAAATTTTCTTCTCTATTTACATTGTTCTCTTAAGTGACGGGCTATGAAGAAGCAATATGCCGGTTTCAGTGATCAAAAACATATGCTACTACTGCAAACCTGTCGCATCAAGATGAGAAGGCAAATTTAGGGCGAGACATCGATCGGGATTTCGGAACGCGAGAGCGGGGAGAGGATCCTGGCGCCTCCGGCAGAGGGGCGGACGGCATAGACCTGGACGGTATGCCTGCCCGAGGGGATCGGGATTCC
>CALBSU010000457.1 GCA_937967285.1 uncultured Acidobacteriota bacterium | reverse complement strand
GGCAGCATCCGCGTGTTCAGGATCTCGTCCCACTTCTCGAAACGGACCAGCGTGCGAAGCATCGCCAGACGCCCCTCGAAGACCGTCCGCGACTTGACCTCTTCAGGATTCTCGTCGAGGCTCAGCAGTTCCCTGCTCACGCGCACCGCGTCCTGATAGCGCCCCTGGTAACCGTAGACCATGGCCAGAAAATGAACATTGTGGCCGTATGGCCCGGCGGCGTGATCCGATTTCTCCTTGTTCGCGCGAATCCATTCCCGGTCGACGGCGGCCGAGCCCTCGAAGGCCCTCGCTGCATCGTCCCAGCGATCGACGTGAACGTAGGTGTGACCGGGCATATGAACGGCATGACCGACCTTCGGCGCCAGCGTGCCGTAGATGTCGGCCGACGGCACTCCGTCCTGCGGCCGCGGTCCCGATTCCGTGGCATGAATCATGTAATGATGCGCCGCCAGATGTTTCGGTGACCTGGCCAGGACCAGCTGGAGCAGGGCGATCGCCTCGACCGTCCCCGGTTCCGGCGTCCCGTCGCGCTTGTATCCCGACATCGACGCCAGCGCCAGAAACAGCTTCGCCTCCAGATCATCGGGATAACGCGCAACGATCTTCCTCAGGTTCGTCCTGTATGATTCGCTCGCGCCCAGAAAACCGTTGTTCTGGACGTTCGATCTCTCGCCGTTGTATCGCGCATCGACAGCTTCGATGTAGAGCCGCTCGTGCTCGCTCACTCCGGCAGTCAGCTCTTTCGCCCGCTTGAGCGCGCCGTTTCTTCGCTCGTCATTGACCGAAGCCATGGCGATGCCCCACTGAGCCATTGCGCATTCGGGATCGAGCTGCGCCGCGCGCTCGAACGACTTGTCCGCCTCGTAGAACCAGAATGAATGCAGCAGCGACAGCCCCTGATCGAAGAATCTCTGGGCCTCGGACGATTTCGTCGTCACCTTCATCCTGACATCGCCGTATCCGGCAATCAGCTCTGCTTTGCCGGACGGCGTCTGAGTCTTGATCGGCGTGTGACAGACCGGAGCCTGCTGGGCGAAAACCGACACGCTCATCAGGACTATCAGGCCAAACGTCAGATTTGCTCTTCGCATTCGCCCCTCCCCAAAAAAGAAAGCGGCGCCCGCAGGCGCCGCACTCGAAACCGTTTGACAGTTATTTCTTCTTCTTTTTGGCTGACCAGGTGCCGGAGAATCCGCCGGCTTCCCATTTGCCGCCGAGGTCTTCGCCGGTCCTCTTGCCGTTGAGCGGGATCGGTCCGTTGCCCTGGTAGGTCGCCGTCAGATTGACGACATCCGGATCCTGGGTCTCGATGGCGACGACGTTCAGGTCGCCTCCGCCGGGAACTTCCGTCACCAGCTTGTCGCCGTTACGCTTGATGATCAGGGTGAACGGAAGCTCGCCCTGGCCCTCAGCCACCACAACCGCATCGTACTCGCCTTCGATACCGGCCATCCCGGCGGCGCCCGCCGCGGCCACGGTCGTCGATGCACCGCCTGCATCGCGCATCGCCGTCCACGTTCCCTTCATATCCCCGGCAGTCCAGTCGCCGGCGATCTTGCCGCCCTCGAACTTGCCCTTGATCGTCACCGGCGTGCCGCCCGCATCGCAATCGATGACCACATTGTTGTCGGCATCGACCGTCACTTTGGTCACCGTCAGCGGCATCGGCGAATCCTTGACCTCGCCGGACCAGCTCTGAC
>CALBSU010000456.1 GCA_937967285.1 uncultured Acidobacteriota bacterium | reverse complement strand
GGGAGAACATCGGCACTGGCCCGCCTGGTATCTGAAAGACTGCTTGATGATCCGGTCTTCCAGCGAATGAAATGTGATCACCGCGAGACGTCCGTCCGGCTCGAGCAGATCGACAGCATCGGCCACGAACCGGTCGAGGCCTTCAAGCTCCTCGTTGACCGCGATTCTGAGCGCCTGAAAAGTCCTCGTCGCGGGGTGTATCCGCCAGTAACCTTTCTGATGGATCGCCCTGATCACGATCTCGGCGAGCTGGCCGGTAGTCTCGATCCGGGACTTCTCCCGTTCCCTGACTATTCCCCGCGCGATGCGCCGGGCGGCGCGCTCCTCGCCGTATTCGAAGATCAGATCGGCCAGTTCCCGCTCGCTCAGCGTGTTGACTAGATCGGCCGCCGTCAGATCTCGCGTCCGATCCATCCTCATGTCGAGCGGAGCGCCCTGCCCCGCCTCGCGGAAACTGAAGCCTCTCTCGGCTGTGTCGAGCTGATATGACGAGATTCCGAGGTCGGCCAGTATGCCCGCGACCGACTCGATTCCCATCCCCTGAAGGATCTCTTTCAAACGGCGGTAATCGCTGTGAACCGCCATAAATCTCTCACCGTATCCGGCCAGCCTGCGCCGCGCGATCTCGATCACCTCTGCATCCCGATCCAGCCCGATCACCCTCGCTGCCGGCGATGCCTCGAGTATCAGCTCGCTGTGTCCGCCCGGACCGAGCGTCGCGTCGATGAAGATCCCGCCCCGCCCCGCATCGAGCATGCCGAGCGTCTCGACCGGCATGACTGGAATGTGAGGGGCTCCGTTTGCCATTCAGGGACCTTCAGACCGAACTCCGCGGAAAACTGATCGCCGGAGAGCACGGGGGAGGAGATGCGCGGGACACGACCGCACCTCCCCTTTCTCGCTGCCCGGACCTGACGAAGATCCGCCCGTCAGATTCCCAGCCGGGCCATCTCGGCTTCGTCATCCTCCGTGTACGGTTTCTCGAGAATCCGCTCGCGGAGGAACGTCTCAGCATTCCAGACTTCCAGATACGTCAAATAACCGCAGACCTTGACCTCGCCCGTCAGATCCGCTTCAGTCCTCAACAACGGGTGGATGAGCAGCCTTCCCTGCCCGTCCAGTTGCTGCATCTGCCCGTAATGGTTCGAACGGTCGAGGAACTTCTGCCTGACCGGATCCATCGACGGCTTCTCGAGCAGCAGCTTCTCGATCCGCTCCCATTCGGCCAGAGGGTAGACCTTCGCCTGCTTCCCGTTCTGACTGGTGATGTAGTAATCGGTCTCCCCATACTTCTCATCGAGCAGCCTCTTGAAGCCCGCCGGTATCTTCAGGCGACCCTTCTCATCCACACGCGCTGTGTAGCTGCCTCGAAACATGGGATTTAAATCTTTTCTTAAACCTGCCTGATAATCGGACTCTCGTCTCAGCCATTTTCAGGACTTCAGCCCCACTACTGCCTACATTGCTCCACTTTGTACCACTTCTATGCGGCGTATAGTATGCCAGAGGTCAAGCAGTGTCAAGAAATTTATGTCTCCAGCGGGTTTGCGGAGATGCGTTGGGCGCAAGGAGCGGCGAATAAATGTATGCTTAGAAACGCTCAGCCCGGGTAACAGTTGCCAGTTGCCTGTTTCCAGTCTTACCTGCAACGATGTTTTGCCGGAGTTTGCTCCTGCCAACAGACGCGGATTTCGTGATATCCGCCGGCAACGGGAAGCTGGAAACTCAATCTTTACACTGAGCAGTTACTATGCTCATCGAAAATAGTGGTATAGTTGCGCTCTTTTATGACTAGAACATACATACAACTGCTGGTTTTCGGGGCGCTGGCCTCGGCGGGAAACCTGCTGGGAGGTTTTCTGATCACGCGGAGGAGCGCGGCGCGCAAGGAGCGGCTGAGGTATCTGATCGCGCTCGGCGCGGGGTTTATGCTGGCGGCAGTCTTTCTGGAGGTGATTCCGGAGATCGCCGAGCAGTGGGAGGGGCGGCTTCTGATCCCGATGGCGCTGCTGCTGGCCGGATATCTGCTGCTGCAACTGGCCGAGCACACGATCGCGCCGCATTTCCATTTCGGCGAGGAGATTCACACCGACGAGATGCTGCGGAGCGGAGTTGCGACCTCGGCGGTGGTGGCGCTCAGCGTGCATACGTTCTTCGACGGAGTGGCGATCTCGTCGGGGATGCTGACCAGCGTGCGGCTCGGGCTGATCCTCTTTCTGGCGATCTTCCTGCACAAGATCCCGGAAGGATTCACCGTGGCGTCGATCATGCTCTCGTCGGGCCGCGGAGTGCGCGCGGCGAGGAACGCGACGTTTCTGATCGCGGGGGCGACCTTCGCCGGCATCCTGACGGTCTCGATGCTCAAGCCGGCGGTCATCTATACCCTTCCCTTCTCGGCCGGCGTGACCCTCTACGTTGCCGCGTCAGATCTGATTCCTGAAGTCAATCACGGGATCGCGCATCATGACGGCGGGCACGACAGGAACGGAGGAAAACTGGCATCGCTGCTGGTCTTCGCAGGGGTCGCGCTCTTCTTCATCGCCCAGCAGTTGCTGCATATCGCAATCGGCGACTGATCCCGCCCTTGCGATACCATTCCGCCTCAAATATCATCATTTATTGAAGAGCATTCCCGAATCAGCATCAATCGAGGCCGTCCGGATCAGCGTCCGGCGGGAGGAGCGGAATGAGCGATAATAATAATGATACGGCAGTCATAAACAGTCAGCACGAAGAGTCGCAGCGCGAATGGGAGCGGGAGCATCTGTCGGCATCGCTGCGGAAGATACCGGAGAGCCGTGACGAGTTCACGACGGTCTCGCTCAAGCCGATCAAACGGCTCTACACGCCGGCCGATCTCGAGGGAACCGATTACGAGAGGGACATCGGGTATCCGGGAGCGCCGCCGTACACGCGCGGCATCCATCCGACTGGCTATCGCGCGAAGCTCTGGACGATGCGCCAGTTCGCCGGTTTCGGTTCGGCCTTCGACACCAATCAGCGATTCAAGTATCTCCTCGAGCACGGGCAGACGGGGCTCTCTACTGCATTCGATCTGCCGACGCTGATGGGATACGACTCTGACCATCCGATCTCGGAGGGCGAGGTCGGCAAGTGCGGCGTGGCGATATCGTCCCGCGAGGACATGGAGGTGCTCTTCGACGGGATCCCGCTCGATCGCGTGACGACGTCGATGACGATCAACGCGCCGGCCTCGATGATCTTCGCTTTCTTCCTCGCGACGGCTGAGAAGCAGGGCGCGAAGTGGCGCGACATCGGAGGCACGCTTCAGAACGACATCCTCAAGGAGTACATCGCCCAGAAGGAATGGATCTATCCTCCGCGGCCGTCGATGCGGCTGATCACGGACACCTTCAGGTTCTGCGCGGCCGAGATGCCGAAGTGGAATTCGATCTCGATCTCGGGCTATCACATCCGCGAGGCCGGCGCGACGGCGGCGCAGGAGCTCGCCTTCACCCTGCGCGACGGGATCGAGTACGTCGATTACGGCATCCGCGCGGGACTCGATGTCGACGAGTTCGCGCCGCGGCTCTCGTTCTTCTTCAACGCACACAACGACTTCTTCGAGGAGATAGCCAAGTACCGTGCGGCGCGCCGGATCTGGTACCGTGTCATGAAGGAGCGCTTCAAGGCCGCGGATCCGCGGTCGTGGCAGATGCGCTTCCACACGCAGACGGCCGGAGTCAGCCTGACCGTTCAGCAGCCGATCAACAATATCATCCGGGTCGCCATCCAGGCGCTGGCCGGAGTGCTCGGCGGGACGCAGTCGCTCCACTGCGACGGATACGACGAGGCGCTCGCGCTGCCGACCGAACGCGCCGCGCTGATCGCCCTGCGCACGCAGCAGATCATCGCCCACGAAACCGGAGTCACCAACACCGTCGATCCGCTCGGAGGTTCGTACTTCATCGAGAAGCTGACCTCCGAACTCGAGGAGGAGACCTGGGAGTACTTCCGGAAGATCGATTCGATGGGCGGTATGGTCGAGGCGATCGAGGCCGGATACCCGCAGAAGGAGATCCACGATTCGGCCTATCAGTACCAGCGCGCCGTCGAACGCGGAGAGAAGGTGATCGTCGGCGTCAACGACTACCAGATGGAGACCAGCGAACTCGGCGAGCCGAACATCCTCCAGATCGACGAGACGGTGGCCGAACTGCAGCAGGAGCGACTGGCGGAGCTTCGCCGTCGGCGGGACGGGGCGGCGGCGCAGCGGGCGCTCGACGCGCTGAGCCGCGGAGCCGAAGATCCCGAGGTCAATACGATGCCGCTGCTGATCGACTGCGCCCGCGCCGACTGCACGCTCGGCGAGATGTGCGACGCTCTGCGCCCGGTCTTCGGGGAGTACCAGGAACCGGATTTCT